>JAEWPL010000096.1 GCA_023460615.1 Pseudomonadota bacterium
CAATCAAAGTTGCAAACACAAAATAAGGCAAAATCATAAAAGCAGGGGATGAGGGACCTATTACCTGCAAGGAGGTTTTAGGAAAGAATACCCCAAGATTAGTAAAGGTAAAGAAAGAAGCAAAAGCTCTTCTAAAGAATAAAAGCACAAAGATATAAGCAGGTAAATGTGCTTTATTAACTTCTGTGGCTTTCTCTCTTGCATCAAAATTTGTTTGCTTAACATTTGCAAAGAGATCAGAGTTGTTAAAACCTGATACTGCACTAGCTTCTTTATTTTGAGAAACTGTGCTTGGTGTTGCTTGAGGGGCTACATTTACTTGAGCTTCTGTTGATGCATTGTTATTTACAGCTTTTATGTTTGGTTCCTCAAAAGGAGCTTTAGCTGTTTCATCTTGCAAAGTAGTATTTGCTACAGCTTCTTGCTCTTGATTTTGGGATGTAGCCTTAGTCTTGCTTTCAAATAGTTTCTTTCTAGCCTCTTCAAACTCAGCAAGTGATTGACCTGGAGCTGGGTAAATATTTACATCCTCTTCAACATCAGGTTTTGGCTCAGAAGCTTTAGAAACTGTTTCAAGAGTAGCCTCCTTAGAGCCTTGACTTGGATTTACAGTAGTAGCATCAGTTGCTTCTGATTCTTCAGGTTTAGAGGTATAAGGCTTTAGTGGTTCACCAGGACCAATGTATAAATGATCTGAATCACGACCAGCTTCATTTAAATAGGAGTTATTGCCTGTATATGTGTAATAGTGGTTATTAGGTGTATTCTCTTGAGGTGTAGCACTTTGAGTATTAGCTGTGGTTCTACCATTATTTAAAGTTTCACTATTTACAGTTTGGTTTGGTGACTGAAAATTGTTAAAAGCTGTACTTGTAGCTATAGGATTGCCTGGTGCTGGATTTACATTAACACTTTGAGCATTAGGGGAGGTAAGAATAGGTTCACTCTTATTTAGATCTTGACCTAAATCTTGTGGTAAATTGTCAAAACTTGAGCTTGATAAATCAAACCCTGGCTCATTAAAACCGTGAGTTAAACTCTTGTTAGGTTGTGCTTTGGTATTAAGTGCAATTCGTTGAAAAAATGATGAAGTGACTTTCTCTTCATTAGATTTTTCTTGATCATTTTTCTTTGAAAAAAAGTTAATACTCATTTATAACCTACCGCTTAGCAACGTTTTTTTGTGCAATTTAAGTACAGATTTGTATAATAGTACATATTTTAACAGATTAGTACTTAAAATAATTTGTGCTTTTCATATTTTGCCACTATGGCAATTACTTACAATTATATCTTTTATTCTTATGATTAAATTAGAAAATATCCATAAAACATATGTGCTTGACAATCATCAAGAAGTTGAAGCACTAAAAGGCATTGATTTGAATATCAATAAAGGCGAGATTTTCGGTGTTATCGGTTTATCTGGCGCTGGTAAATCTACTTTGATTCGTCTTATCAATATGTTAGAGACTCCTACAGAAGGTAGAGTAATTATTGATGGTGAGGATATTACTGATTATAAGGAAGTTAAACTAAGAAAGGTTAGAAAGTCCATCGGCATGATCTTTCAGCAGTTTAATTTGCTTTCCTCAAAAACCGTCTTTGAAAACGTAGCCTTCCCACTAGAGCTTGATAACAGCTATTCAAAAGAGGAAATTGAAAATAGAGTAAATGAGCTACTTACCATGGTCGGCCTTGAGGATAAAGCACAAGTTTATCCAGCTCAATTGTCAGGTGGTCAAAAACAGCGTGTAGGTATTGCCCGTGCCTTAGCTACTAATCCTAAAATTCTGTTGTGTGATGAGGCTACCTCAGCCCTTGATCCTAAAACTACTAGCTCTATCTTGAAGTTACTCTGTGAACTTCGTGATAAGTTGTCACTTACCATTGTAATTATTACCCATCAGCTTGAGGTAATTAAAGAATGCTGCGATAGAGTTGCGGTAATTGATGGTGGTCTAATCAGTGAAATGGGTAATACCATGGACTTGTTTGCAAACCCTCAAAAGGATTTAACTAAACGCTTAGTAAGTGCTGTAGTTAGAAAAGATCTTAATGATTTACTTGAGTACACCAAGTTAGAGCCTGAGTATTTTGAAGGTTCAAAAGCTTGGTTTGAATTGCTCTTTAAAGGTGATAAGGCAACCGATCCTGTCTTAGTTGAAGTTGCTACTTTATTAAATTTAAAGATCAGCATTATGGGCGGTCAAATCAATCACATTCAAAATGAGCCACTTGGTATCATGGTAGTAGCTGTTGAAGGTAGTAAACAGATGATTGATAAAGCTTTTGAGGAATTTCAAAAGCGTGTGTATAAAGTTAAGCTTGTAGGCTACGCAGAATAAGGAGAAGTAGCTATGATAGATTTCTTTTTAAGTTTAGGATTTACTCCTTATCTCTCAAAGATCACCGCACTATTACTTGAAGGTACTTTTGATACTTTCTACATGGTGTTTTTAGCCACAGCAATTTCCATTATCTTTGGTGTACCACTAGGAGTAATTCTACTTATCACCTCAAAAGGGTACTTTTATGAGAATACCTACTTTTACAATGTATTAGGTACTATTGTAAATGCCTTACGTTCTATACCTTTTATCATTTTAATGGTAGCTATTATTCCACTTACTAAATTATTAGTTGGTACTAGTATCGGTACTACCGCAGCTATTGTGCCACTTACAGTATCTACAATCCCTTTCTTAGCAAGACTTGTGGAGACTAGTTTACGTACAGTACCTTACGGTTTAGTTGAGGCTGCTCAATCAATGGGTACTAGTCCTTTTAAAATCATTAAAAAGGTATTGTTACCTGAGGCAATGCCTGAGCTTATCCAAAACTTTACTTTAACTGTAATTGTAATCATCGGTTGTTCTGCTATGGCAGGTACCATAGGTGGTGGCGGTTTAGGTGATATTGCTATTCGCTACGGTTACCAAAGATTCCAAGTTGAAATCATGATTGCCACCGTAATTATCCTTATTCTAATGGTGCAATTAACCCAGGTTTTAGGTGATTATTTATCTAAAAAAGTAGATCATAGATAAGATATAGGTTGAAGCTATTGTAAAACATACAAAAATAGTATAACTAAATGTTTGCTATCAGAGTTTATTTGTAGCAATATAGCTTCAACGAACAAAATAACTTAATTAGAGGTCATTATGAAAAAGAATTTATTTAAAGTTTTAGCTTTTGCTTTTGCAGCAACCACATTATCAGCTAACGCAAATGAGGTTTTATCAATCGGTGCTTCACCAGTTCCACACGCTGAGATTTTAGAGCAGGTTAAACCAGTGCTAGCTAAAGAAGGTGTTGATTTAAAGATTGTTGAGTTTAACGATTACGTTCAACCAAACATCGCAACTTCAGATGGTGAAATCGATCTAAACTACTTCCAGCACCGTCCATACTTAGAGTCTTTTATTAAAGATCACGGTTCAGACTTAGTTGAAGTTGCTGGTATTCACATTGAGCCTATCGGTGTTTATTCTAAGAAAGTTAAGTCTTTAGCTGACTTAAAAGAGGGGGCAACTGTTACCATCCCTAATGATCCAACCAACGGTGGTCGTGCTTTATTATTACTTCAATCAGCAGGTTTAATCACTTTAGAAGATCCTAAGAGCTTAACTGCAACTGAGTTAGATATTAAAGACAATCCTAAGAAGTTAGTTATTAAGGGGATTGAAGCAGCTCAACTACCACGTTCTTTAGATGATGTTGATGTTTCAGTTATTAACTCTAACTACGCTATCAGCGCTAAGTTAAATCCACTAAAGGATTCACTATACATTGAAAACAGTGACTCTCCATATGTAAACCTAATCGTAGGTAACTCAAAGAGTGTTAAGAAAGATAGCGTACAAAAGCTAGTTAAAGCATTACAATCTCCTGAGGTTAAGAAGTTCATCGAGGAGAAATATCAAGGTGCTGTTGTAGCAGCTTTCTAATAAAGTAAGTTTCACCTAATCAAAGGCCTTAAGTTAAAAGCTTAAGGCTTTTTTGTTTTTTCTCTTTTTGCTAGACTTAGGATAAATTAGTGAACTTAACATAATGAAGGCATAACGTGTTTGACTATAAGAGTTTTTTAAAGACAGTTCCTAATAGACCTGGCTCTTATCAAATGTACAAAGATGAGAACACTGTGATCTATGTAGGTAAAGCAAAAGATCTTAAAAAAAGATTAAGCTCTTACTTTTTAAAAGAGAACAACTTTAAAACTAAAACTTTAGTAAGTCATATTCATCATATTGAGTTTACCGTTACTTTTTCAGAGGCGGAAGCTTTAATTCTTGAGAATAACTTAATTAAAAAGTATCAGCCTCACTACA
>JAEWPL010000097.1 GCA_023460615.1 Pseudomonadota bacterium
CTTGTGACCTTTGATTTGCTCAACGAAGCCTGGGATCATTTGAGTTTGACCAACAACGATATCAAAGTTCTCTGCCTTACCGCCTTCGAACTCAACACCATCGCAACGGCCTAAGAAATCGATTGATGCAAGGGTCTCATCAGCTACTTCTGCACCATCTTTAACTTGCCACTTACCTTGTTGCTTACGTAATTTCTCGATCATGCTATCAACATCAGCGTCTGATAACTCTGATACGATCTTCTTTAACTTTAAATCTTCAAATGGCTTTAACTCTAAAACAGGAACAACCTCTACAGTTGCTTCGTAAACGAAGTCCTCATCCTTCTTAAAGTTTGCGCTCTTAACTTCAATCTTTGGATAGCCAACAACGTCAAGCTTAGCCTCATTGATAGCTTTACCAATAGTTTGACCTACTAATGCATCATAAGCATCAGCAAAAATCTGTGAGCCAAATTGTTGCTCTAAAACATTTGTAGGAATGTGGCCCTTACGGAAACCATCAATCTTTGCATTCTTTGCATATTTAACGAAGCTTACTTGATATGCCTTTTTTACATCGTCTGCTGGCACAGTAACAGTTAGAAGATGTTTAATACCTTCTTTTTTCTCTGAAGAAACCTGCATCTTTGTCCTCTATATCTTTTAGGTTGCAGTAATTAACAAAATATAATCGACGTAGCAAAGTAAATTAAAACTGTGCCGTTCGTCTTAACAAACTTTGCTATTATACTTATATGTAAACTTTATATCAATGTTTGATTTATTTTGCTTGTATTTAAAGTGTTAGCTTGTCGACATTTTTAAACAGTCAATTTTGATTACACTAAGAAAAATGCTATGGAAACAACCTTAGGTGTCATTGAAGGATTCTACGGAAAGCCTTATTTACCGCAGTCTCGTAAGACTTTAATTTCTCTACTTTCAAAAAAGGATTATAGCTACTATATCTATGCTCCTAAAAATGACGATAGTTTAAGAAAGAATTGGAAAAGACCTTTTAACGAAGATGAACTCCTCTTTTTAAAAGATATAAAAAAGCATTGTCAAAAGCACAAGCTTCAATTTGGTGTTGGACTTTCCCCACTTAAGATAACTGAAGATCTAGATAACTTGTTGCCATGCCTTCAAGATAAGATTGATTGCTTAATTGACGAACTTCAAATCGATATTCTTGCCATTTTATTTGATGACATAAAACTGTATTCAAAAAAAGAAGGCTACTTACAAAATCAAATTGTCAGAACTATTTATCAAAGTATTTCAAAAAAGCAAAAAGCAATACGCTTAATCTTCTGTCCAACCTACTATTCATTTGATCCTATCTTAGAAAAGATTTTTGGTGCTAGACCAGATAGCTACTTTGAGGATATTACCAAAGATTTAGATGAGTCTATTGAGATCTTTTGGACAGGTAATAAGGTGGTATCAAAAGAGATTACAAAAGAGGATATTCAAAAGACAAACTCTCTTTTTAAAAGAAAAGTAACTCTATGGGATAACTACCCTGTAAATGACGGTAAAAATTTGTGCGATAAACTTTTTACCAAACCTTTTTACAACAGAGACAACCTTGATGGCATTGTAAAATCTCATGCTATAAACCCAATGTGTGAGTGTTTACTAAGTTATATTGCAGCTGCAACTTTATATTTAGTTTACAAACATCAACCTTTAATACAAATTGAAAAAGCAAGACTTGATGCTATAGATGAGCTTTTTGAAGGTAAGAGTGCTTTATTAGTTAAGTATTTTGATAGCTTAAATGATGAAGGTAAATCAAAACTTGAGGATACTAAAAAGGCAGACTTACTTAAAATCTTAAGTAGCATTGACACAATTGCAAGACGAGAAGTTGTAGCTTACCTTAATGATTACTTTAAGTTCGATCCAAGTTGTCTTACTTAAAAGCATTAACATAAGCAAACAAACATAAGGAGTAACAGGGTTAATCAACTGTTGCAATAAATCTATAAATTGTTTATAATACCTACTTAATATTTAGTAGGTATTAAGAGTATGTCAAAGATAATTTCCATAGGTCAAGCAGCAAAACTATTAGGTGTTCATGTTCAAACCATGAGAAATTGGGAGAAGTCAGGTAAGTTAAAACCTGATTCGATTTCACCTGGTGGTACAAGAAGATATAACCTAGATAGAATTGTAGCAATCAGTGGAAAAGAAGTACCTACTGTAGTAGATGAGAGAAAAACCATAGCTTATGCTAGAGTAAGCTCTCACGATCAAAAAGAAGACTTAGTAAGACAATCACAAGTACTAGAATTGTACTGTGCTGAGCATGGTTATAAGTATGAACTAATAACCGATTTAGGCTCAGGTATGAATTACTACAAGAAAGGACTTACTAATCTTATTAACCAAATTCTAAATGATGAAGCAAAAAGATTAGTTATCACTCATAAAGACAGATTACTACGATTTGGAGCAGAGTTAATCTTCTCCATCTGTGAAGCTAAAGAAGTAGAAGTTGTAATTATCAACAAAGGTCAAGAAAAAGCTAGTTTTGAAGAAGACTTAGCAAAAGATGTGCTAGAGATTATTACAGTATTTTCTGCTAGACTATATGGCTTAAACAGTAAAAAGAACCAAAAGTTAATCGACAATTTATCCAAGGCTGTAAATGACAACAATTCAAATCTCCCA
>JAEWPL010000098.1 GCA_023460615.1 Pseudomonadota bacterium
ACTATTCATTTGATCCCACAAAATTACCGTACAGAGTCCTCAAATCTTGTGGAAAACCCAATTGGTATGTTTGCAAAAAGACTAGATGTGAATGTACATATCATAGGTTGCAACACTCTTTATATGAAGAATATCGAAAATGCCTTAAAGATGGCATCTAGAGATATTTATATGAAGACTCCAATTTACGAAGGTTTAGCAGCTACAAACGCCGTACTTTTTGATTCTGAGATTGAAATTGGTGTAATTCACATTGATATAGGCTCAGGTTGTGTATCTGTTACCGTTTTTGAAGGTAAAAGACAGCTTTTATCTTTTGGTATTTCAGATGGTGGTGATTATATTACTAGATTTATTGCCAAAGCTTTTGGTATCTCACCTGCTGATGCTGAGTACTTAAAGTGTAACTATGGCAAAGCTTCCTATAAATTATTACAACCTGAAGAATATGATGAAGTGTTACCAATTCCATCTGAAAAAGGTGCAAGTGGTAATCAAATAACTAAGGTAGCTTTATGCTCATATATCAACAGAGCCTTAGTTAATATGGTAGATTTAATTATTCAAAAGGTAGTTTCTTATTGTGGCGAAAGTTTTGATAAGTTAACTATCGGATCAGGAGTAGTGTTAACAGGTGGTACAGCAAAGCTTCAGGGCATTGAGTATGTATTCTCAGAGCGCTTAAGAAGCAGAGCAGAAGATCCTACCTGTCGTTTTTTAAATATTTCCTCAAAGGTAAGAATTGGTCACCCAATTAAATTGTCCATGTATGAAAATGCTGGAGACAGAGTAGCTGTATCTGATACTGATAAAGCAGTGCTTATCGGTCTATTAAGATCTGCAAGATTTGAGGATCTAAACCAATATGATAACCACGCTCCAAAAGAAAAGGTTGCCAAAGGCATTGTAGGTAGAATAATTCAGCGTGCTAAAGTATGGGCAGATCGTGAGCTATAACAAAAAATTTGCTTATAATTGAATTATTTTGTGTAAAAATTGGTATGATTGATAGAAAGATTTTTTTGAGAGTAAAAAATGAGCGATTTTAGAGTAGAAGAGTCAACTGGTACAGAAGAATTAACAGGTCATGATCACTCTTGCAAGAGCGTGATCCGCGTGCTAGGTATTGGTGGCGGTGGTGGTAACTCACTACAGCACATGATTAATGAAAGCCTAACTGGCGTTGAATTTATTGCAGTTAATACTGATTCTCAAGCTTTAAAGAAGTCAACTTCACCATTAAAAGTTCAAATCGGTGTTAAGTTAACTAACGGTTTAGGTGCTGGTTGCGATCCAAACAAAGGTCGTAAAGCAGCCGAAGAGAGCAAGGATGATATCAAGAAGTTAATCCAAGGCTCTGATATGGTGTTTATTACCGCTGGTATGGGTGGTGGTACCGGTACTGGTGCAGCTCCTATTATTGCTGAGATTGCTAAAGAGACTGGTGCACTAACTGTTGCAGTTGTAACTCGCCCATTCAAGTTTGAAGGTAAGAGACACATGGTTAATGCTGAGTCTGGTATTACCGAGTTGTCAAAGCATGTAGATTCTTTAATTGTTATCGATAACGATAAGTTATTAAAGAACTTAGGCGCAAACATTTCTATCGTTAATGCTTTTAATGCTGCAAATGATGTTTTATTAAATGCAGTTAAGGGCATTACTGATGCAATTACACATCCAGGCTTCATCAACTTAGACTTTGCTGACGTAGTAACCATTATGCGTGGTCGTGGTCATGCAATGATCGGTAACGGTGTAGGTCAAGGTGCAAACTTTGTACAAGACGCTGTGGATAGAGCAATTCACTCACCACTTATCGAGCAAGTTGATATTAAGTCAGCTGCAGGCTTACTTGCAAACATTCGTGTAAATCCAAACTTCCCTATCTCTAAGTGGGAAGAAGTATGTAATGCAGTTCAGTCCTATGCTGATGAGGAAGCAGATTGCAAGTTCGGTATGATCTTTGATGAGTCTATCGCTGAAGATCAAGTATCTGTAACCATCTTAATTACAGGTATCTCTGCTTCAGATAACAATTTAGCAACTAAGCACAGAGCTCAACAGCAATTTACAGAGTCATCTGTAAAGCGCCCACAAGAGTCTAGTGGTTTCTTTGGTGAGGTATCTCGTAACAATAGTTACCAAGCTCCTGCAGCTACTGCATCAGCACAAGCTCAAGATCCTTTCCGTCAGAGCCAACAAGGTTATGGCTTTAGCGCAAACCAAGATCAGAACTTCACAAGCCCTCGTGAGCCTGCTGAAGTACCTGTAGATTCTTTTGCAAAGAGCCCAGCTGAAGACAAAGATGGTGATTTGTGGACCTTACCACCAATTCTTCGTTCAAAGTCTGAATAATTAAATTTCATGTAAAAGAGGCTACCTTTGGTAGCCTTTTTTATAGGCAATCCTAAAGACAAGCTGTTTTAAAGACAATATCTTAGCTTTTGACAACAGAAAGTTTAGGCATTTTTGTGCTGAAACTCTAAATTTTGGTATATAATTTAGGTCACAAAATCGGCAAGAGGGCGATAAATGATCAATCAACGTACAATTGCAAAGCCTGTATCCATGACCGGAATTGGTTTACATTCAGGTGCTAAAGTAGAAGTTGCCTTTAGACCTGCAAATGCTAACACAGGAATTGTATATACTAGAACCGATCTAAATCCTACAGTGTCTATTAAGTGTAATGCACAAAATGTGCGTGATACTCAATTGTGCACAGCTTTAGTTAATGAAGATGGCGTGAGAATTTCCACTGTTGAACATTTAACAGCTGCACTAAGTGCTTTAGGTATTGATAATTTATACGTTGATGTTAATGCTCCTGAAGTTCCTGTAATGGATGGTTCAGCTCAACCATTTATCTATTTATTTGCCTCAACCGGTATTCAAGAATTATCCACTCCAAAAAAGTTCATTCGTGTAACTCGTAAAGTTAGAGTTGAAAACGAAGGTAAGTGGGCTGAGCTTACACCTAGTGAAGCTGGATTCCACTTAGATTTACAAATTGACTTTGATCATCCTGCAATGGATAAAGACAAGCAACATTATGCTATGGATTTTACAGGTCAAGCCTTTGCATCTGATGTATCTCGTGCAAGAACCTTCTGCTTTATGAGAGACGTGGAATTTATGCACGCTCACAATCTAGCTTTAGGTGGCTCTCTTGATAATGCAGTAGTTTTAGATGATCGTCGTGTTATCAATCCTGAAGGTCTTCGATACGAAGACGAATTTGTAAAGCATAAGTTACTAGATGCTATTGGTGATTTATATATGAGTGGTCACAGCATTTTAGGTAATTTCAAAGCTTACAAGACTGGCCACGATTTGAACAATCGTTTACTTAGAGCTTTATTGTCTGACAGCGCAAATTATCAGATCTTAGAGTTTACTAAGCCTCAAGAAGGTCAAAGCGAAACTATTGACTTCTTAGACGCTAAAAAGATTATTGCAGCTTACTAGGCAACAAGCAGTGGAAATTAAAGCTGGATGGCTTACAAAGGTAAGACAAGTTCCTACTAAAAGGTTTGGCAAAAGACCTATAGGTACTGATATCAGCTTAATTGTGATCCACTGTATTTCCCTCCCGCCTAAAAAGTTTGGCGGTCCTTATGTCGATGATATTTTTATAGGTTGTCTTGATCCTAGTGCAGATCCTTACTTTAAGGATGTAGCTAAACTTGAGGTATCTACCCATCTTTTTATCAACCGCAAAGGTATTATCACTCAGTATGTTTCCTTTTTAGATAGAGCTTGGCATGCTGGTCGCTCCTCCTATAATGATCATAAAGAGTGCAATGACTATTCAATTGGAATCGAACTTGAGGGAAGTGACGATTCTGAATACACTAATGAGCAATATGCAAGCTTAAAAGAAGTGGTGACACTTCTTAAACAGACTTATCCATCAATTGGCAATAATATTGCCGGACACAATGAAGTTGCTCCAACTAGAAAGACAGATCCTGGTCCTTTTTTTGATTGGAGTAGCGTAAGATAACCAAAGGATCATTTAACTTATGGCAAGTTACCTTCAAGAATATTTTGAGCAAGCAGCTCAACGTGAGAAACTAGGCATTCCTCCTTTAGCCTTAACCGAAGACTTCACCAAAGAGCTTTGCTCTTTACTTTTAAATCCACCTGTAGGTGCTGAAAAAGAGTTACTTCACTTATTAAAAGACAGAATTAACCCAGGTGTAGATGCTTCATCAAAAGTAAAAGCTTTGTTTCTATACGAAATTGCAAGTGGTAAAAAAGTAAGTCCATTAGTTGATAAAAAGCTTGCTGTAAGTTTACTTGGTAACATGAAAGGTGGTTTTAACGTAGGCTACCTAATTGAGTTACTAAAAGATGAGACTTTAGCTCAAGATGCTAAAGTAGCTCTAGAGCACACCTTACTTATCTACAATGCCTTTGATGAGGTTGCATCTCTTGCAGATAAAGGTAATAAAGTAGCACGTGAGTTAATTGAAAACTGGGCAAACGCTACTTGGTTTACCTCAAAAGAAAAGTACCCAAAAAAGCTTACTTTAACTGTGTTTAAAGTCGCAGGTGAGACTAATACTGACGATTTCTCACCAGCACCTGATGCTTGGAGTCGTCCTGATATTCCACTACATGCTCAAGCTATGTACAAAATCTCCCGTGACGATTTAAAAGCTGATGTTGAAGGTGTTAAAGGTCCTATTAGCACTATTGAAAATTTAAAGGCAAAGGGTAATCCATTACTATTTGTTGGTGATGTTGTAGGTACCGGATCTTCACGTAAATCTGCAGCTAACTCTTTAATTTGGCATATCGGTCATGATATTGAAGGTGTACCAAATAAGAGAGCAGGTGGCGTAGTTGTAGGTGGTAAGATTGCTCCTATTTTCTACACTACTTTAGAGGATTCAGGTGCTCTACCAATTGAAGCTGATGTTTCAAATTTAAACTCTGGTGATGTAGTAGATTTAAATGTTTATGACGGTACTATTACCGATCATGAAAGCGGTAAAGTATTAACTCAATTTGCTCTAAAGACTAATACCTTACTTGATGAGGTACGTGCAGGCGGTAGAATTCCTTTAATTATTGGTAAAGATTTAACCGCTAAAGCTCGTAAGTACTTAAACTTACCTGAATCTAAAGAATTTGCAAAACCTGTTGAGGTTAAAGCAACTGGTGGCTTTACTCGTGCTCAAAAGATTGTTGGTAAAGCTTGTGGTCTTGAAGGTGTACGTCCAGGTCAATATTGTCAGCCTGTGATTGCAACTGTAGGCTCTCAAGATACAACAGGTCCTATGACCCGTGATGAGCTAATTGATTTAGCTTGCTTAAAGTTTAGTGCTCCTGTGGTAATGCAGTCTTTCTGCCACACAGCAGCTTATCCAAAGCCTGTGGATGTTAAGACTCACCACACCTTACCAAAATTCATTCAAGAGCGCGGTGGTATTGCCCTAAATCCAGGGGATGGTGTAATCCACTCCTGGCTTAACAGAATGTGTCTACCTGATACTATAGGTACTGGTGGTGATTCTCACACTCGTATGCCTTTAGGTATCTCTTTTGCCGCAGGCTCAGGCTTAGTTGCCTTTGCTGCTGCAACCGGCATCATGCCACTTGATATGCCTGAATCTGTATTAGTTCGCTTTGTAGGTAAGAGAAAGCCTGGAATTACTTTACGTGATTTAGTCCATGCAATTCCTTACTTTGCAATTCAAAAGGGCTTATTAACTGTTGAGAAGAAAGGTAAAAAGAATGTCTTCTCAGGCAAGATTATTGAAATTGAAGGTCTTGAGGATTTAAGTGTGGAGCATGCTTTTGAGCTTGCTGATGCTTCAGCTGAGAGATCTGCTGCAGCTTGCTCTATTAAATTGTCAAAAGAGTCTGTCTCTCAATATCTAAAGTCTAATATCGCACTACTACGTAAGATGGCAGAGGATGGCTACCAGACCCGCGAAGCTTTATTAAAGCGTGCTGACGATATGCAAAAGTGGCTTGATAACCCAACCTTAATTGAAGCTGACAAGGATTGTAGCTATGCTGCAGTACTTGAGATTGATTGCTCACAAATCAATGAGCCAATTT
>JAEWPL010000099.1 GCA_023460615.1 Pseudomonadota bacterium
GGTTGTATTTCTATCACAAGAGATCGTGAAACTAATTACATGATGAAAATTAAAAAGTCATGGTCTTACTACAGTACTACATCAGGTAAGAAAGAAAAGAAGCCAATCTACGTATACATGTTTTACAACCCAAGTATTTATAACCACACTCTAGCTTCCCTCATTGAAGCTAAGGATGAGGTTAATCAGATTTATGCTGAATACAAAACTCAATTAGCTAAGGCTATTAAATCAAAGAAAGCAAAACCTGCTGAGCCTAAATTAACTGGTAAAAACGACAAACTAGTCAATGACGGAGTATTAGTCGTAGAAGGCAAGACCAACACCTATGCTCTCGATAATCAAAAGGCTACTGAGCTTGCTAGATTAGAGGCTGTTTGGGTATTAGCATCCTCCATTGAATTTGGTGATGAAGAGGTTTACACCCATTACGCTCATAGAAATCAAATTGAAATTGGCTATCGCTACCTAAAAGATCATATTGAAGCTGATACTTTAGGTGTATCTACAGAGCAAAGCTTTAACGCTAAATTATTCCTTTCTCTATTAGCTTCTGAATTTATGAATAGCTTTGGTCTAAAGGTTAAGAAGTGGAACGCAAGTGCTTCAGCTACAGAGCGTGTTAAATTAAAGCAGAATTCCTTTGATTTAACCATGAAAGATTTAGATATCCTTGAGTGCATTAAGGATGGTAACAATATTATTCCAACCACCAACCTGCTACAGCGCCACGACAATCTATTTAAAGCAATGGGAATTGATCCTATCGATTTGAGAAACTCTAAGTTAAAGCAGGGTTGCCTTGAAGATGGCTTTGGCGACTAGCTGTAATGATGGAACTGTACTGGATAGTGTAAGATTAAAACCGAGATCTTAGGGATCTGAGGATGTCCTGGCACTTCTGCTATTACTCATCCTGTGAATAAAGCGTGCCAGGCTCTGTTAGAAAACATTATAGGAATTAAGCTCAACGTTGTAAATGAATTTTTTGTTTATCATCCAATTTAGTAGATAGGATGACCAAAACAAATCCATAAGACTTACATTTAAATGTAAGATACTCAATTACTATTTTAGGGATATTGATAGGAAAGTCTATTTTGAGGATGTCCTGGCACTTTAGTCGCGTTCATCCTGTGAACGAAACGTGCCAGGCTCTGTTATCTTTATTATATGTTTCAAGTAATGTTTTGTAAAGATATTTTTTGGTAAATTTTTAATTATAGCTTTAGTTTATTAAGACATTCTTCTATAATGCAACATCTTTTGAAAACTAAAGTTCCGTTCTAGCATTTTTATCGCATTCAGATATCTTTGATGAGTATCATTGTTTCCATATTGAAATTTCTTTCCAATTGACTGGAAAGCCCATATCTTTAGTGTCAATATTTCTTTTTTCAATTTCTTGAGTAATTTGATTTACAAATTCTTTTCCACTATTGTTGTATTGATTTATGCAAAAGAATAAAGTTGTAAGAGGATTATATATTCTGAAATCCTTCTTTGTATCGTCCACTTTAGACTCATAATTTAGTAATTTATAAAGTTGACTTTTCTTGCTTACTTGCTTTTGCGGAGCTTTAATTGCTCTGTTCCATAATCTACAGTTGTGAGCGCAAATGTTTCTAATATAAGAGATTGATTTTAAAAACAAAGTCATGTCTGATGGCGGTAATTTAAATATATGAGATATTTTTGCTTTATCTTCACTTACCTTTAAATTTGAATACCACTTGCTTATTTCTCCTAAGGTCATAAGTTCAACTGCAACCCAAATAGGTGGGAGTTCTTCTTTGTATTTCTTTCTAAAATGATTGGCAAATTCCTCTCTAGAATTATCAAAACTCATTTTTAGCATTTCTAAAGAATTATGATAGAAGTCTTTATTTTTAAATAAGTTAGATCTCAATAGGACAAACGGATCAGAGTATTTTACGCTCAAGTAATTAGCAAAGATGGTTTTAAAATAAACTTCAAAAAATGAAATAGCACTAAAAACAATTGATCTTAAATTTCTATCAAAATAGTAAATATTTAAAACATCATCAATCGTTGTATCTTCAATAAAGTTATGCTTATTTTTAGCTTTATAAAATGGGATCCAATAAGGCGTAAGATGGTAGTAGCCAATTACAGACAACTTTTTTGCTACCTCGTATCTATTTGAGACATTAAGACCTTTTCCAAGCAATTTATCTACTTGCTCTAAAAAAGTCGTTGGTGATTTTTGAAACGGAATTTTACAAGATCCATTTGATGATAATTTTGAATTTCTCATTTTGAAAAATATATCCTGGCAGCTCTATCGGAATCTCTTGTAAATAAGAGTGCCAGGATCAATTAGTTTAAATGTAGCCAATATTAAGAATTAATGTAATAAAACGAGGAAGTTAACTTTTCGAAAGATTTGCTACAGCTAAGTCCACTTGCTTTACAAACTCACTCTTAGGATTAATATCACCATTGATGTAGTCTAAGAAAGCTTCAACTTCAGGATTTAAATCCTGTTCAACGTTTTTACCTTTAGCACTTAAATAGAATTGGTAAAGTCCATCATCATAGGTAATCTCAGGCTCATCCTCATCTCTTAAGATAAAAGAAAACAATCGTCTTTCACCACCATATAATGCATTTGGACTGACAGCTACCAGGTAAATCAATGGAAAATCACTAGGATCACAACTTTGATTAGCAGCACCTAAGCAAATTAGTTCATCCATATATCTTAAGCGCATAGCTATAGTTTGTTCTTTCTCACAGGTTAGGCAAATACCAAAGGCAGCTTTACTCTTTTTCTTATCATCAAGAGTAGCTTCAAAACGCACACCAGGAAATTTAAGCGTTCCAAGTTTGCCAGGCTCATCCTGTTGATTTACTAGCTTAAAATCAAGAAACTTAAGCTTTAAAAACTTCTCAAAAAAAGTTTTTGCAATTTCTTCATTTGAAAAAACTTGATTAAACACAGATTCATTTCTGATACCATCTGTTAACTTAACATCTTTGTTAGTCATGCTATTTTCTCCATAAAGGTAATTTTAAGTTGTTAATATCTCTGTTATGTTTGTGTGATTGTTTAAATTGAAAAAGTTAACCGCCTTCCCATCACTCTAAAAGCCCTATCAAAAAAGTCTAAATTGGTAGTCTTTTTAAAGCTTAAGAAACTTGAGATCCGTTGTGGAGGAATGTTCAAGTCTTTTGCAAGATCTGACTTTCTATAGCGATTTTTCTGCATACTATTTAGTAAAAGGATCTTAAGTTGTACGTCTAGTGGAACTTCCACTATAAAATCACCAGTTAAAGCCTTTTCAGGCTTTGGTATAAGGCAGCAGTCTGCACTTAGCTGATTTAAAACCTCTACCAAAAAGGAATACAACTTGGATTTAGCATGTTCTAAATTGTCAGCGGTAAAAGTCTTTTCTTCCCAGTTTCGAAAATGAATAGTTACTCCATGATCAGAATTTAGCTGACAGTAAGCTGGATATTCAGAAAAAACTAAAGTATTCAATTTATGATCCTTATACTAAAGAGCTAATCCCGAGTTTTGTTTGAAGGTTCACCTGCAGGGGCAACTTGATTTATTACGTATTCTTCTAACAGTAATTGCTCTTCTTGTAGTTGACCTGCATTAGTTATAGTTTTATTGATAACCTCACTCTTTTTAAGATCAGTTCTTGAGATTATTGATGAAAGGTTTTCAAGCTTAAATAAGCCTAAATCGTCTTTAGTTAGGATATTTACATAATCATTTCGATTAAGTGAATCTAAACCTTGTAAATAATGAGTAGTAAAAATTAGACTTGCACCAAATAAATTTGTTTTAGCCTGAAGAAATAAACTTATAAGAACTTTTACAAGCTCTTTATTTAAGTGGGCATCGAGATCATCAATGATTAAAAGACCTCCATGCTTTAGCACTTTGATGGCATAGTCAAAATAAAGGATACCTAATATTACGCCTTTAGATAAAACTGGGGCTAAGCAATCTAAAGTTACATGTATAGGATTATTTTGATTAGAGAATTTTATTACTACACTACAATCCTCTTTAATCAATATCCTCTCAAGATTAGGATCAACAAGCTTTAGAATATCGTATGAGATCTCACCTACCGGAAAGTTTAATAAAGCATTGTTATGGACAAAAGCTTTAGAAACTATTTTAAGTTGATGAGCCTTAAGGTAATTTGCTACCACACCTACATCTTGAGGAGAATTGTCATTTGAAGTTGCTAATAAGAATGCTTTAGCATTGTCAAAGTCAAATAATTGCTTTTTAGAACGCACCACAGAGGCTTTTTTAGTAAATAAAGTTTCATTAGTAATTTGGTAATTAACTTCATTGAAAACGTTTAAGTACTTAAAAATCAAAAGCTCATATTTTACTATCTCATTTGCTTGTCGATTACTAAAGTAAACGTTAAGCTTTAGTTTGTCTGAAATAAGCTCACTATAAAAGAGATTATTGATGCTTTTACCTGAAAGTAAATCTAACACCAAGGCTATTAGTTTTAAACTTAAGCTTTTTCCTGAGCCATTATTACCTACAAAAGCAGATACTGGTTTTAAATAGGCATTAGCGCATACATTATGTAATGCACCAAGATCTTCTTTTTCAACCTGTTGTGAGTTTAAAAAACTAATTTCAAAAGGCTTTTTAAATACAGTTGAATTTAAAGCTT
>JAEWPL010000100.1 GCA_023460615.1 Pseudomonadota bacterium
TGGCTTTAGAAGAAGATTTAGGTGGTGTTTTAGATCCTAAATTAGATGTAACCTCACAGCTAATTGATGCAGATGAGGAAGATGAAGCAACAGTTATTACTCGTGAAGCTGGTGTTTTTTGCGGAAAAGCATGGGTTGAAGAAGTTTACAAACAACTAGGTAACAAAGTTACCTTACAGTGGTTTGTAAAAGACGGTGATGCTATTGAGCCAGGTGAGCAACTATTCCATATCAAAGGAAACTCTCGCACTATGCTTACAGCAGAGCGCACCACCTTAAACTTCGTGCAAACTCTATCAGGTGTTGCAACCGAAGTTTCTAAATATGTAAAAGCAATGGAAGGCACTAATTGCAAACTATTAGACACCAGAAAAACCTTACCTTGCTTACGTACTGCATTAAAGTATGCAGTAACTTGCGGTGGTGGTAAAAACCATCGTATTGGTCTTTTTGATATGTTCTTAATCAAAGAGAATCACATCATGGCTTGTGGTGGTATTGCTAAAGCTATTGAAAGAGCAAGAGCAAATCACCCTGAATTAAAAGTTGAAGTAGAAGTTGAGAATCTTGATGAATTACAGCAAGCTCTAGATGCTAAAGCAGACATCATCATGCTAGACAACTTTGAGTACGATATGATGATCCATGCTGTAAAGCAAACCGATCACAAAGCTCAACTTGAGATTTCTGGCAATGTAAACATTGATACTATTGGTCGTTTTGCACAAACTGGTGTGGACTTCATTTCAGTAGGTGCCCTAACTAAGAACGTTAGAGCTTTAGACTTATCAATGAGATTTGTTAAGAAAGCTTAATTACTTAAACACAAGGTAGCAATTCTGCTACCTTGTAAATATTCAGTTCAAATCATCAAATAATCTCTTATCATTGAAGTTTTTCAATTGTGAATGGAGCATGCATTATGACAACATTGCAATTGCAAGCCTATGAACTCATTTCTAAATTAACAGATGCTCAATTGCACTTGATTATAGATCTTATGAAAGATCTTACTTCAACAGGAGAGAGTCTAAATAATCTTAAAAATATAAGAAGAAAGCTTGGAATGTTCAAAGGAGAAAAATTCCTCGCTGACAATTATCATCTTGATGATGACAATAAAGAAATAGAAAAATTGTTTAGTGCAGATTGATTAGACTTCTTTAGATCTCGTATTTCATTAGCTATCTTCAACAAAGCCTTTGTCTAGCTTTTCTAAATGCTTTAATGCTCTTTTGTATTGCTTAAAGCTATTTACAGCTTCTTTAGGTGCTTTAGCTGTAAGCTTGTAATCAACACCGTCTTTGGTTTTTACTTTGATATACCAAGTCTCGTTGGTTAAAAAGTATGGCATAGCAATCATAAACACCTCTTTTAAGTTAAAACAACCGGTGTTGAATCAGAGCTAGAGCTTAACTAAATTCAAAATCCACTCTTGGCATTACCTTGCAAACTAGTTCATAAGGGATGGTGTTGCAAAGTTTAGCTATCTTCTCAACTGGAAGACCTTTACCCCAAAGGATCACCTCATCACCTAGTTTATCTTTTGAGTTTTCACCTAAATCAACAAACATCATATCCATGCAAACATGACCTGCAGTTGGAACGATTCTGCCATTTACTAAAACAGGAGTGCCATTAGGTGCGCAACGAGGATAACCGTCAGCATAACCGCAGGAGATCACACCTATAGTAGTGTCTTTATCTGCCACAAAATAAGCTCCATAGCCTATCTTGTCGCCCTTTTTAACTTTATGTAAAGCTAGGATATGACACTTTAAAGTCATCACAGGCTTTAAGTTTAAGTCTTCCCCGGTCTTATCATCATATGGGGAAATACCATAAAGGATAATGCCTGGGCGTACCCACTTAGTGTGAGACTCTGGCCAAGAGATGATACCTGCTGAGTTAGTTAAGCATAAATCGCCTGTAAAGTGTTTAGAAATCTTTTTAAAGAAAGCAATTTGCTCTTGATTGTATGCTGTTTCAGATGGAGTATCAGCAACAGACAAGTGTGACAATAAACCAATTGGTTGAACCACATTCTTGCACTTTTCAAGTCTAGCTTTTAACTTAAGAATTTGCTCCTCATCATGAGAGCCTAAGCGGTGCATACCTACATCAACTTGTAACCATACATGAATTGGCTTTTTGATATTAGCTTTTTCAATGGCTTCAATTTGCTCTAATTCATGGACAGCTGTGTATAGATCATAACGGGAGATGTAAGCTACATCTTCCTCATTATAAAAACCTTCAAGTAGAAAAATAGGTTTTGTAATACCGTCTTTTCTAAGCTCCATAGCTTCGCTAATTCTTGCAACTGCAAAGCCTTGTACATAGTCTTTTAAAGTATTAGTTACGGCATAAGCACCATGACCATAAGCATTAGCTTTAACTACAGCAATAATGTTAGATTGAGGTACTAATGACTTAATTTGTTTGATGTTATGAATTAAAGCATTTTTATCAATGCAGGCAGTTATAAATTGCATTTAAAATCCTTAAACGTATGCAGTCTCAGCCATCATTGGAACCTCATCCATCATTGGAGTTGGATTCTCTTTATCATAGAAGGTGGTGTACTCACCTTGGAACTGTAATTCAATATCCGCTGTAGCACCAGCTCTGTTCTTACTTACAATTAAGATTGCTTTACCGTCAGCTTCACTCTTTTTCTTATAAGAGTCTTCACGGTGAATGAACATAATCATGTCAGCATCTTGCTCAAGAGAGCCTGATTCACGCAAGTCTGAGTTTAATGGGCGGTGATCTTTACGACCTTCAACCTCACGGTTTAGCTGTGCTAAAGCTAGGATTGGTACATTTAACTCTTTAGACAATTGCTTTAAAGAACGAGAGATTTCACCAACTTCCTGACTTCTATTGTCAAGCTTAGTCTGTGACTTCATAAGCTGAATATAGTCGACCATGATGCAGGATAAGCCACCGTTTTCTGAGGCAATTTTTCTTGCTCGTGATCTTAATTCTAGTGGGGTTAGCGCAATATCTGAAGTATCGTCAATATACAACTTAACGCGCTCATTGCCCTTGTCATCTTTATCAGTTAATAACTGAATTTTACGAATAATGTTATTCCACTGATCAGGAGATACTTTACCTGAGACTAAATCTTTACTTGATACACGACCTAGACTTGATAACATACGCATGGCAATTTCAGTTGCAGGCATTTCAAGGGAGAATACTAAAGCAGGTCGGTGCTCTTCTGTGTTCATGGCGATATTAGTTACAATATTCATCGCAAAGGAGGTTTTACCTACACCAGGACGGGCTGCAATAATATTTAAAGTACCACCACGTAAACCTGAGGTTAACTCATCAAGCTCTGTAAAGCCTGTAGGCACACCGTGCATCTTCTTTTGAGCGACTAAATCCTCGTTAATCTTTTTGATTAAGTCTAAGGCAACTTTAGTCATTGGCTTAGGGCCTGAGTCCTCAGCGTTTCTTGACTCTGACAACTCATAGATTAAGCCTTGAGCTTCATCATAAACTTCTTCTACGCTCTTGCCTTTTGGAGCATAGCAAATTGATTCAATATATTCAGATACTTTAATAAGTTTACGACGACGGGAAGTATCACGGATGATTTTTGCGTATTCAACAATCGCAGCGCTAGGTCCACGTTGTTCTACTAAACCTGCGATGTAACCTATACCACCAGCTTTTTCTAATAGACCTTTTTCCTCAAGGGCGGCAGATAAAACTGTTGCGTTAAAATCCTCAGTTACAGCAGCACGATTTAGTATTTCTGTATAAATAATTCTGTTCTTATCTGAGGAGAATTCATCAGGCTCTAAAGTACCTAAATTCTCTCTTACTTTCTCAAGAAGCTTGCCATCTAAGATCAGGGCACCTAGAAAGTCGTGCTCTGCCTCAAGGCTTCTTGGCAATTCTTTATATCTATTGCTTTGCTCAACTTCTTGACTCATGGTTTATTCTCGAAACTTAATAATCCGTTATTGTTATTCTAATAACATTGCGATGTTATTAAGGTGACATGGCTTACAACAAACATAAGAATACTAAAAATGTATTATAGTAGACTTTGATGATGTTGATTTTGTTGATGATTTATCAGTGTGATTAGGAGTGGCGCACTTGAAGGGATTCGAACCCCTGACCGATCGGTTCGTAGCCGATTACTCTATCCAGCTGAGCTACAAGTGCATCCGATTTGTAAATTTGTCGCAAAATTATATCACCATAAATTTAAATGTAAAGTTTTTATTAACTTTAATTTAAACTTAAGTGGCGGATAGAGAGGGATTCGAACCCTCGATACAAGCTTTATACTCGTATGCTCCCTTAGCAGGGGAGTACCTTCAGCCTCTCGGTCATCTATCCGCTGAAATTAAGCGTGCATAGTATCTGATTTTATTGTAAAAAAGTCAAGAACTTTTTTAATAATAACTAGGTGCAAACCTTGTTATTATTACGTTTTAGGCTTTTTTATCAGATTTTAAAGGGGTTGGTAATCTCTTAATTTCCACATCCTTAGGAGCTTCAATGCCAAGTCTTACCTTACCACCTTTAACTTCTAAAACACTGATAGTAATACCACTGCCAAGTTGAATTTTGTCACCTTTCTTTTGTGATATTACTAACATCTTTTTATAACTTCTCTGTTACTAATGCATCAACTGCACTAATTGCTTTATCTAAGCCTTCTGGGTTGGTACCACCAGCTTGAGCCATATCAGGACGGCCACCGCCTTTACCACCTACGTAGGAAGCAACTTCACGAATTAAATCGCCTGCTTTAATCTTACCTACAAGATCTTTAGATACACTTGCAATTAAAGTTACTTTACCGTCAGTTACAGAGCCTAATACGATAATTGCACTAGGAATTCTAACCTTTAGGTTATCTACAGCAACTCTTAGAGCCTTAGCATCATAGTTATCAATCTTAGCGTTAATTACCTTAACACCCTTGATTTCGTGAGCTTGAGATACTAGAGAAGCACTCTCTAGAGCAACAATCTTCTCTTTTAGAGCTTCATTGTCTCTTTCTAAAGCTTTAACGTTATCTAATGCAGCTGCAACCTTCTGAGCAAAGGAGCCATTAGCACCTACTTTTAGTAAGTTCTTAGCTTCACCAACCTCTGAATATAGAGTATCTAAGTAC
>JAEWPL010000101.1 GCA_023460615.1 Pseudomonadota bacterium
TTCGACAGATTAGCTAAGATTTCGTACGCTTTCTTATCAGATAAATCTTTGTAAATTTGAGGCGTTGGTAAATTTAAATATTTTTCACCTTGCTCAAAAGAAATTGCACCTGCACAGTCCCCACCTAACTCTTTGATTAAAGCAAAGATATTATCAAAAGATATTCTAAGAATTCTAGCTATCTTTGCTCTTACAGACTCATCAGGCAACAAATTTGAGATAAATGGAATAAGTTTATCATTATGATACACCTCACAAGATAAAGGAATGAGATATGACAGAGGCTTACTATTAGGATCTTTTAGATAATTCTTATCATAGGTAAAACTTAAAACACCATTTTCATGCTCTAAGGTACCTGCAAATTTAGAAAACAGGTAAACGTTTAAATGATCCTTCATTTATTAAGATCCCACTTGCTAAATATGTACATCCCTAAACCTAACGCACTTAAGACATTTAATAGCTTATTGACTTGAATTGTAGGTTTTCCATTTTCAAGATCTGATATAAATCTAATTCCAGTATTAGCAACACCAGCAAGCTGCTCTTGAGTCACACCTTGAGCTTTTCTTGTTGTTTTAATTAAAAGACCAATATCCTTAGTAGAAACTAGTTTATTAAACTCCATAGAAGTTCTTTTCCTTATCGGTAATATTTATTTATTTTTAGCATAAAAGCTTAAATTATTTTACCTTACGGTAATAATATTACTACAACGATATTTGTTGTTAAGATGATCCTTACTGTATGGATTCTTTTGATTTGTTTTGCTTTCTTAAGAAGGACATGATGCTCGGATTTTTCACCGAGCATCATTAAAGGTAAGATTACTTTTCAAAAGGAATGTTAAAGAACTTATCAAGCTTATAGGTACTACACTTGCCTACTGTTACATTAGGATCTTCAAGTTTAACTTTATATAAATTCTCAAAGTTTTGGCTGGTGATTGAAGCTAATGAATCCTCACTCATACCTTTAAAATCAGCTATATACTTTAAGGTATAGCGACAGTAAGCAGGCTCATTTTCAATTCCTCTTACAGGTACTGGAGCTAAGTATGGACAATCAGTTTCTAACATTAGTCTATCGTTAGGTACATACCTTAAAACCTCACGCACATTGTCTGAAGCTTTGAAAGTTGCAACACCTGTAAAGGAAATATAAAAACCTAAATCAAGACATTGTCTAGCCATATCCACACTGTCAGTAAAACAGTGAATAACACCACCTACATCTTTTGCATTCTCTGAACGTAGTAAAGCTAAAGTATCATCTTTAGCTTCTCTTGCGTGAATGATAAGTGGCTTACAAACTTCCTTTGCAATATTGATTTGCTTTGCAAAAGACTCTAATTGCTCTTTTTTATTCTCAGGACTGTAGTGATAATCAAGACCTGTTTCACCTAAAGCAATTACTCTTTTATCTGACAATAAAAGATCTTTAAGTTCTTTTTCAGACCAGTTTGGCTCCTCCTCAAGATTTAAAGGATGAATACCTAAAGCTAAATAAATATTATTAAAGCCTTTGGTTAACTCAAGATTCTTGTAAAACTCTTTAGTAGTACAAGATACAGACAATAGATGGGATACACCTACTGATAAAGCTCTATCTACTACTTCTTTTACAGATTTAAAACCTTGAGATTGATAGGATAAAGAAGCTAAATGGCAATGAGTATCAATAAAATAAGTCATGATAAATCAAGTTAATAATAGATCTTGAGGATCTGTATAAGGGCGTAAAAAACTGTTCATCAATAATATCGCTTTTACCTTTGAGTTACAAAGCGATATTTTCATGCTAAAGCGTATTGGCTATAAGACTTGAGAAGTTTACAACTAAGTACTTTATTTCCTAGCTTGTGCAATTTCTGAGTTAATTTCATCAAGAGTCATCTTATCTAAACCTTGTTCTTCAGCAGTTTTATTCGCATCATCAAGTGCTTTTAATGCCATTGTTTCACCATCATCATATGTTTCACTTTTCTGCTTACTCTTGAGTCTTAGAATTTTATCTGCTCTAACTTGCACTTGTGTATTTGGCATAATCCTAACCTCTCTATCTTTGCTGTTTTACAGCTTGATTTTAAATGATAGCAAAAGGAATCTACATGAGATTTTTTATTAAAAGTTTAAATTTTTCTTACACAAACTTGCAATAGCGCAAGTATCACATTTAGGATTTTTGGCTGTACAAGTATAACGACCATGTAATAGCAGTAAATGATGAGCTTGAAGTAAAAACTCTGAAGGCACTAAATCAACTATATGATCTTCTACCTCTTTTACAGTTTTACCAAGGCAAAAACAAGTTCTATTACATACTCTAAAAATGTGAGTATCAACAGCAACAGTAGGTTGATTAAATGCTACATTTAAAACTACTTTAGCAGTTTTAGAGCCTACTCCTGGAAGTTTAATTAAGTCATCATAATTACTTGGAACTTTACCATCAAAATTATCACACAGCATTTTAGATAAAGCGATTAAGTTTTTAGCTTTATTCTTATAAAGTCCTATGGATTTGATGATATCTTCAAGTTCTTCTATGGGTAAATCCTTTAATTGATAAGGAGTTTTAGCTACTTTAAATAAAGTAGGTGTTACCTTATTTACGCTCTTATCAGTTGCCTGTGCTGACAAAACTACGGCACATAATAGCTCAAATGGATCCTTAAAATTTAACTCACTTTTAGGATCTTTAAAGGTTTGACTTAAAATTGAGAGCAAATTGTATCTTGAACTTGCCGTTAATTTTGTGAAAGATTTTTTCATAAAAAAACTTTATATGTTTCAATGATGTATAATAA
>JAEWPL010000102.1 GCA_023460615.1 Pseudomonadota bacterium
ATGGGAAGAACCATTGGACTTAAGATGGCTTCAAATTTAAATATCGAATTATTAGATAGAGATATTGTAAAAGAAGCTTCAAAACGTTTAGGCTTACCTAAAGGTGAGATTAGTCACTACGATGAGAATCCTGGTCGTGACAGTTTCTTTTTAAGAAAAACTTATCTTTTTGACTTCTCTGTCTACAATATTCACAACAATGTATTTGAAGTTCAAAAGAACATTATTAAAGATTACGCTGAAAAAGAGTCCTGCATCATTGTAGGTCGTTGTGCAGACAGTATTCTAAGAGATCATAAGAATGTTTTAAACATCTGCATTTACGCTCCATTTGAGGCTAGATTGCAAAACTGCATTAACAATCTTGCTATGGATGAGAAGACTGCTTTAGAGTCCCTAAAGAGAGTCGATGAAGCTAGAAGCGCTTACCGCAAAAAGTATTGCCCTGAGTGCACAAGTGAGTATGACGACCGCCACTTAATGATCGATTCAAGTTACTTTGGTGTAGATAAGACCGCTCAAATTCTAACCGATATCGTAAAAGATCATTTCCATTTATAGCCATAAAAAACCTCTAAGGTACTTTTATCTTAGAGGTTGTCTTTATTTCATGGTTGAATAATCTTTCTTACCAGAACGCTTAGTTTCGTACATTAGCTTATCAGCTGCTTCAATAAAGTCTTTAGGGGTTTTAAAGCGATTGTCAAAGCGCACGAAACCTGTTGATACTGAAATTTCATAAGGAGCTAGGGATAAATTCTGCAGTTGAGTTACACTCTCATCAATATATTTACATACATTAACAGCTTTCTCCTCATTAGCATGACGTTTAATTAAAATAAACTCATCACCACCATAACGACATACAAAGCAATTAAAAGCACCAGCTACAGCTTTTAGTAATTTGGAGATTTGGACTAAAACCACATCACCTTCATTATGACCAAAGGCATCATTGATATGTTTAAACTTGTTTAAGTCAATAAACATCATGAAGGTAGAGCGTCTATCCTTTTCGGGCAACAACATTAAGTTATCTAAGTAAGAGTTTAATTCATTACGATTGTTAACCGTAGTTAACTCATCGATAGAAATTCTTAAGTACTGTTGAAGTGTCATCAAAAAGAATGCGCAAATAGCATAGCAAGGTAACACAATCGCACAATCAAACAGTAAGTTTACAGGACCTAAAATAAAAGGCATAGCTACACTTAGATATAGCAAAAAGACATCAAGATTTGAGGATAAAACCTGTTTTATCATGTCTCTTTTGTGGGTTACCATTTGTAGGATATTTATTAAGCCTAAGCAACTATAGAAACCTACGGTTGCCACTAGGAAGGTATAGTATTTGCCGTGAACAAATTCACCATGGAAGGTCTTAAATTGGATATAGCCATTAAATACAGCTGATAACACAAAATAAGACAAAATAATAAATGGTACTGAGAAAATTAGTAACTTTGCTTCTCTTGTGGCTACGTTACGCGAAATTAAGATATAGGAGAATACATAAATTACGTAAGGTATAAATAGGTTAGTAAAGGTAACTGCAGTTTGGGAGATCATCACAAAGTCGATGTCAAACTTACAAAGACCTTCCTTTAATAAATTAGATTGACAATTAAAGGTCAATAAATAATTGTTGGTCGCATCTAACACACAATTTAAGGCTAGTAACAGCAGTAAAATAAAATATAATGCTTTGTTTTTTAGAGTACTAGCAAGTAGATTGTAGCCTACTATAAAAAAAATAAATAGGCACATAGCATCAAGTACTACAGCATAGTAAAAAAATGAATTCATAAATTTTTTACCTCATTACTTTTTAGTAGCACTCTGTTCTTTTTCTAAAGCTTGGCGTTGTTGCTTTTTAAAGGTTTTATTGCGATACATATTTCTATCTGCAAGTTTAATAATGTCTGCTGCATTGGCATTAGGCACATTTAAATTAGTAAAACCAACACTGAACGATACTTGAATATTTGGAAGTGTGGCGCGAGCTTTTTCATTTAGGATTTCAGTTAAACGCTCAACCATATGATAGTGACTATCAACAGTTGGATGATGTAAAATCATGACAAACTCATCACCACCGATCCTAGCTAAAAAAGCATGAGTTCTGTCCCCAATATCACGCATACTCTCGGCTACGGTACGCAAGGCTAAATCCCCCATCAAATGACCATAGTTATCGTTGATTTGTTTAAAATCGTCAATATCGATATAAGTTAGGTAAGTATTACTCTTTTGGGCAACAGATCCTGACATTAAACTTAAAAGGTACTTTCTAAAGCGGTTGCGATTATTAAGACCTGTAAGTGCATCGGTAAACACTCTCTCCTCATGGAAGTTAATGTAGTAAACCACGATACCTAAGGTTACTACCACCAAGTACAAATTAGATGAGCAGGTCATAGAATACAATTGTGAACCTATGACCAAAAGCGAAATTGCTAAGGAGAAAAGTACATCTTTCTTTTCTTCAGGGGTAAGTCTGCATAAAACTTTAATTAAGCAGACTAAGATAGCTATACCACCAAAAAGGGCTATTTCTAAATTAAATAAATCAAAATATATGCCTGGTACAGGATCTCCAAAGAGATTTAACTTAAATAAATACCCAAAACTTGGGGATAGTACAGATAAAGTTGCCACGAACAATATGACAATTAAACAGAAGCCACCAAAGTAATCACTTTTCTTTAAAAAGTTTATCTCATGTTTTTCTAAGATCACATAAACCCAAATACATGGGATTAAGGCGGTTAATACAAAGCTAATGCAATTGATTACATAATGAAAGTTAACGTAATTAGCATAAGGAAAAATCAAGCCTAAGACTTTAATAAAGGTGGTAGCAAGTACCAAATAACATAGGCGCATAAAAAAAGGATAGGACTTGTTATGCTCATTGATTAAAGAGCGAATGATAATGAGCAATACAAATACAACTACTAAATAAATCTCTATTCTTAAAAATAAAGACATATAATCTTCCTATTTACTAAAGGTATCAGATAATGAAGTGGCTCGATTTTTATACTGAGTATTATCGCGTTTGCCATTTTTACCTTTATCTTGATGTTTAACGGCAACTTTTGTCTTTTTCTTAGGTTTATTAAAGCTAGACATCAAAGCACCTTCGAGTTTGTCCGATGGCACAGTAACTTTAGACTTCTTTTGAGTCTTAACTGCTAGTTTTTCATGACCACGGTTTCTTGAGTTTTCCTCATTAAATTCTTGTAAAGCTTCTTTTTGCTCGTCAGTAATAGCAATTTTGTAATCTTTTGTTTCGATAGCTTTTTCCTGAGCTACCTCTCTATCGTAGGCATGAAGCTTACGACTAGTTTCATCCATTTCTTCTTGTAAAGGGGTATTAGCTTTATCCTCATCTAAAGCACTTAAACTCTCTAAGATAGAGTTTTCATCTACAGTTTTAGATGAAGTTGCAAGATCTTTTGCAGTTACAGATATACTAAAGCTAATTAAAGCCACAGCAAAAACAATCTTATTCAAACTAAATAAGCGCATATTAGATCCT
>JAEWPL010000103.1 GCA_023460615.1 Pseudomonadota bacterium
ATATTTCCAAAATTCTGATCTGGCATTTTCAAAACCTCTTAATTATTGTTATTAGTTTTTTCTTTGATGATCTCTGGGTACTTTTTAATCAGCACCACACCAGTTATTAGGGCAAAAATTGTGTTTAAAATAGGATTTCCAAAGGTTTTATAGTCAACCCATAAAGCTTCAGCTTCACTTTCTGTTACGCCTAAAAGATCAGGTAAATAAAAAGCTATCACGACATTTAATAGACCTGATAAAAAGAAGAACACCATCCAGTAAGCACCTAAAAGTGCAAAGGCTTTATCTGGAATTGGTAATTCCTTTTGTAAAAGAAAGGAGAAAGGATTCTTCTTGAGCACAAACTGAAAGATGAAAATAGTTAGTGCAAAAAGCATGTTTACTACAGTTACTTTCCACTTAATAATGGAAGGATCTTTTAGCAGTACGGTTGGCAGACCAAAAAGTAAAATAGCAAATACTAAAAAGATCTGCATTCTTGAAAGCTGCTTGGTAGCTAAATATTGAATTGCGGTAGTAATTAAACAAGCACCTACAATTACAGTTGTGGCTAAAATTAGATTATTTGTAAGCTTGTAGCATACAAAGAAGATAATTACAGGTAAAAATTCTAGTACTTTTAAAAACATATTCTTTATCTCAACAAAGTAATCATGCTTTGTAGCTTTTACTTGCTTGCTACAATGAACTTCTGTTCATTGATAGTTTCGTTATTTTTAAGTTTAGGACTTGGTAGACGAGAGTAGTAAATTCCCATATTGTCTGCTTTATGAATTTCTATTTGCTCATCTAAAAATCTGATGATATTTCCTAAGCTTAAGTCATAAGTTAAGGTTGGCTTACTTATAGTGTTGCAATCGTTGATAGCAAAATTTAAGACATCACCATTACGACCAAAATAAACTAAGGTTGGAGTACATAGCCCTGTACTTGTTTCTTTTTGGGCTTGTAATTCATAGGCAATGCTGTTGTCTTTTGCGCAACTTTCAATTTTAAGCATACTTAAAACACATAGTGTCTTAGGTTTTGCTTTATCAATAAACAATTCATCTAATGGATCGCAAAAAGCACAACTTTCAACTTTAGTTAAAGAATCTTTAGCAATAGTAGCAAAGCTAATTCTCTTATCATTATTTTCTAAAACAGGATATAAACCTTTAGGGATGGTAATCGCTCCACTTACAGTATCCGCTTTTATCTCTAAATAAGAGTTAATACAAGTCTTGTCGGCTATCTTCAGAGAAGATCCAACTGCTGCAAAAGCTGTTTCATCAGTTTTTGGTCTGTAAGTTAAAGTACACTCTTTGGCAAAAGCGTAGCAATTTACGCTTGTCAAAAGCACACTTAAAGTTAACATCTGTTTAAAAAATTTCATGCAGATAAGTATAGCAAAACATTAAAAAGATTAAAGTTTATAAGTATTTACAAGGATAAAAAATTCATTCAATTTTCAAAAATTTAGATCTTGATAAAAGAATGAATTTTATTTTCGAAAGGTGGTTTGGTTTCTTAACTAAAGCTTTTAGACATTAAAGCTTTAGTTAAAAGTTAATGCTTACTCATTAAATACACCAAAGTGCTGCATAGAAAAAGCAACACGTTGTTCAATCGATAAGCGGTGCTTTTTAGTCATAGCTTCAATTAAACGCAGTCTTGGAAGTAAGCCTGCATTATTACAAATTTGAATAGCAAGACCTGGTCTTGCGTTTAACTCAAGTAACATAGGTCCTTTATCTCTATCAAGAACGATATCAGTACCAATGTAACCTAAGCCTGACATATCATAACAGGAGGCTGCAAGCTCTAACACTTCTCTCCAATGAGGAACTTTAAGCTCTGATAGAACTTTATCAGTATCAGGGTGGATAGTAATTGGCTCATTATGTTGCACTGCACGAACAGCACGACCTGTTCTAACACAGATACCTACACCTACCGCGCCTTGATGCAAATTTGCTTTTCCATCTGATGCTGAGGTAGACAGACGCATCATGCACATTACAGGAAAGCCTTGGAAAACAATCACACGAGTATCAGGTACACCATCATAGCTGTAGCCTGAGAATACATTATCAAAGTGAATTAAATCCTCAATTAAAGCAACATCTTGCTTACCACCTAGGGAGAATAGTCCTGCAAGAATATTAGTAATGTGACGTTTTAATTCGTGAAAAGTAATTTCCTGACCAGAGGATTTAATAAAGTTTCCTGTAGTCTTACTTTTATCTTTGATAACTAAAATACCTTTACCGCCAGAGCCGTGAGCTGGTTTAATACAAAACTCTGTATGGTTGCCAATAATATTTAAGACGTTGTTAACCTCTGGCTGATTTTGAATTGATCCAATTAAATCAGGAGTTTTTACGTGATTTTTAAGCGCAATTTGCTTAGTTAACAACTTGTTGTCTACAAGTGGGAATAATGAGCGTTTATTGTAACGACCAATGTAATTTACATTACGCTGATTCATTCCCATAATGCCATCTTTTGCCATCTCAATAGGAGAGGCATAGCGCTCATAGAAACTTTTTAAGGAAGCTAAGATATCCATTATTGATGATCCTTGCTATTATCAATGCTTTCTTGAGCCTCATTCTTCCATTTGCGGTATACATTATGAGGATCTGACTTTAAAGCATTCAATTCGTCTTTTAGACGTACTGACTCATGAACCTTTTCATCACCGTTCTGATAGAGGTTAATCTGGTTTGCAAGTGGCTTAAAGCGCTTTAACTCAGATAATCTAAAGCCAGTGTAGTTACCCATAATTAAAACTAAGGATAATAGAATTAACTGCAACCCTAGGAAGTTATAGGTAAAGTGTTGAATAAAGACACTGCTCATAGATAGGTAGGCAACAACAGCTACAAATAAAGAGCCACCGCCTTGTTTTAATACTTCCTTATAACCTTCTTCTTCCCACAAGATACTCATTCTCTCAATAGTCCAAGATAGAATAATCATTGGGAAGAAAGTGATTTTAACACCTTCAGTAAGTCCGATTTTGAAAGTAAAGAAGGAGATAAAGCCAATTAAACCGATAACTGTGATAATCACCGCTGAGATTCTAGCAACTAACAGTAAGTTCAATCTTGATAGCCAAGATCTTACGATTAAGCCTACTCCTACGATGGACACAAAACCTATTAGACCAAACCATAAAGAGGTTTCAAGGAAACTCATGGCAATCAACACTGGCATGAAGGTACCAGAGGTCTTAATACCTACAATTACACGTAAAAATACAACGATCACTACACCAATAGGTAAAAGTAGTAAGCCTTTAAATAAAGATTGCTCATCTAGTGGTAGGGCAGATAAAGAGAAAGGAACTAATTCCTCACCTGCTGCAATATCAATGTTAGCCTTACGCTCACCTGCCTCAACTGCACTTACTGGGTGATTGATAGTTGTAAAGCGAACTAGTGCGTTATGACCACCTGAAATATCTAATAGGGAATTACCATTGTCATTCCAAATCATTTGATCTTGCTCAAGACCAGTTTTACCAGTGGTTGGGTTAAAGATCTTATACTCAGATCCATTAAATACAGCTACATAGTTATGTAATTTTTGATTACGACGTCCATCTTTTAACTCTAAAACGCCCACAGTACGAGCATGTACCTTACCTACCTGTAAGATATTAGTTAATAATTCTGAACGTTTGTACTTTGAAAATAGTAAGGAGGTTAACTCGCTGTCTTGATTTAATTCGTGAATTACTTGAGTAGCAAAAGAATAAGGTCCAGAGCTTCTTGAAGTAGCTACACGGGCAATTTCAGCCATAGCTGTAGCATAAGGCTCAGGCTCTGTGCTTTGTACCAAAGCTGGCACAATCATAGAGGAAGCGGTAGCGCTTTTATCAACTAAGATATCAGCACGGTAGTAAACAATTTGTAAACCTTGTGGATTTCTTTTAGTCCACTCTACAAAGTTGCTACCATCTTTTTTTACGTAGTTTACGCCATAACCTAAACTTGCAGTGGTTTGCTCAAGCTGGGTAAAGCCAGGTTGTACAGCTGGTAATGCTAAAACAACTTCTGTAGCAGCATTATCTTTAGGTTCAAATTCAACGCGAGCCTCAACCGTCCAAATTTGTCGCTCATCACTTGGCACAAAAGGAATATCAAAGGTTACTCTTTGATAACCAATTAAAAGGATACCAGCAAAAAATAAAATTGCTGTTACAAAATAAAATAAGCCACGAGAAACCATTTTTTAATCCTTAGTCAACTGCTTTTTGAGATTTCTGATAATTCTCAGCAAGCTCTTTAGCTGCTATTTCTTTTTTACTTAAGTTTCTTTTAGTGTTTTGGGCATGAGCTTTGTCGTTTTTAGCTTTTTGTTTTTGCTCTTGCTTTTTGTTTTGAACTTTTTTCTTATCTACTTTAGAACTTGGAAGTTTACCTTCCTCAGCTTCAATCTTGTTGCTAACTGATGGTAAAGATAACTTTGGATCAGTACCCATGCTCTCAGTTCCATCTTTAGCTACGGTTGCAATTTGACCACCTTTGTTTTCTTCTTGCAATTTGTCGTAAGCTTCGTTGACATTGATGTTGTTCTTTTGGTTAGCAACGAAATCATCAGTATTGATGATGAGTAGACCATTTTTGTCTGCACGTTTTTGAATGTGCTTACGAGATACATCAACTACAGCTATATCGGTAAGTAGAGGTCTGCCGATAAGTAGTGCAAACTGCATTTTTGATCTGTCTACTAAGTTAAACTCTGCACTAGTAGAGTAGTCACCAACTTTTACGTTTAATCTAACTATAGGTCTATAGCTATAACCGTCGATTGAGGATTGTCTTAATTTAGTTTGTTTTACAAAAGGTGCTTCAACTTCGATAACTCTGTCGTTGTGAACAATCTTAAAACGTAACCACTTTTTTCCATTACGCTCAAACTCTTTAATGTCTTGAGCACTAATTGAGGATTGAGATGCACCTGTATCAATACGGGCTTCAATGGTAGCATCTGCTTCTTTTACATAGAAGTACTCAATTTCACCAAATATCATCTTGCCATCAGGAGTTTGTAAATCGTAATTACGAAGTGGTTTTAAATTCATATTGCCCCCGTTACGATCATGTTGCGCAAGAATATTGTCATATACGTATTGGCTTTGTCTTTGAATAGCTTTTAATTCTTCAAAGATTTGTTTTTTCAAAGCATCATTGTTGTGTTGTAAATCTGCCTTTAATTCGCCAATAGATGCTCTTTGTGCAGAAAGTTCACCATTGATGCTATCAATAGTGCCTTTGATTTGAGTGAATTTGTCATTGATTTGAGTTGAATCGTCAGCTGCAATAGCGGTTGCACAAAGAGTGCATAAAAATAAGGTTTTAATGGTTTTAGATAATAGCATGGTTTTTAGTCCAACAAAGCTCTATTTGCCGTGAAAATATATCACAATTTCAAAGCTCTGACTTAGCTTGGGTAATATTTTTTCTTGCTAACTATAAGCTAAGAAAATATATTGATAATAATTCTTAGTAACTGATAAGTTAAGCAAAATTTTTCATAAAATACTACTATCAGAAAATTAGGAGCTAATTATGGAAAATTATTGCAGATTACGCCAAAACCATGCAGGTATCGTAGGTCAAGGCGTAAAGTTTGAACGCATACGCAGAGTAACTGGTTATCTTGTCGGCACCTTAGATAGATTTAATGATGCTAAAAGAGCAGAAGTGTCTGAGCGTGTAAAGCACATGCATTTATAAGCAAGATGTCAGCCTTTGTATGAGGCAATCGACAAATATAAGGTTAATTAGCAAGCAAAAGGATCTAGACCTACAAAAATATTAGTTTTGTAGTCTAGATCTTTTTTCATGCAGGAATACAATGTAGGCAACTTAAGTCTTTTATATTAGGAAGAAAAATGAAAAAAATAGCTTTAGCAACAGCTCTAGCTTTAACCTTATCAACTAGCGCTAATGCTTGGTATATCACACCATTTTTTGATTCATATAACAGTGAAAACAAAGCTCACAATGATATTAACTCAAGATCTTATGGTGTTGATTTTGGTAATGACTTGTTTTCAGCAGGCTACAAATACAAGACCATTGAAATTGACCATGCTGAAGATATCAGCAATATGCAGACTGTTTATGGCTTTGTCCATACTGGTTTTGAAGTAAGTCAAGATATCCAAGCTAAAGTTCTAGCTGGTGGTTCTTTCTCATGGCAAGAGGATTTTGATGCAGGTGATTGCTATGACGTTTTAGCTCAAGGAAGCTTAGTATTTGATTTAGGTAACGGCTTTAACTTTGAAGGTGGTGCAGGTGTAGGTACTA
>JAEWPL010000104.1 GCA_023460615.1 Pseudomonadota bacterium
ATATCAAAGATTTCTTAGATATCTTAAATAACCCTGAACGCATGAAGTCAGAGATTAGAAAAGAATTACTTGAAGTTAAAGAAACTTATGGTGATGCACGTAGAACCTCCTTCACTCAAGATGTTGGTAAGTTCAATAAGGGCGATTTAATCACTCGTCGTGATGTTATCGTTACTTATCTGCTCAAGGTTACATTAAGTATCAGGATATTTCTTCTTACGAGAGCCAAGCTCGTGGTGGTCGTGGCAAACTTGCAACTAAGTTAAAGGATGAAGATTACATTACTAACGTAGTAGTAGCTTCAACCCACGACAAGATGCTTTGCTTTACTAACAAGGGTCGTGCTTTTGTAAGCGTAGTGTATGATCTTCCTACTTCAGAAAATCGTACCTCAAAAGGTCTACCTGTACAGAACTTCTTTAACATTGACCGTGACCAAGGTGAACGCATTACCGCATTATTACCAATTTCAGAGTTTAATAATGATGAGTACTTCTTCATGGCAACTAAGAAGGGTAGCGTAAAGAAGGTTAAGACCTCCGCTTTTGCATCCTTTGTAAACAGAATGAATGCTAACGGCATTATCGCCGCAAACTTAAATGAAGACGATGAGTTAATCGGTGTTGAGATTTCTTCAGGTGATGACGATATCTTCTTATTCACCTCTAACGGTTATGCTCAGCACTTCTGCGAGTACTATAAAGGCTCAGCTTCTGATTCAGATACAGAAACTGATACTCAAGCAACTGAAGAGTCAACAGATGGTGACAACGATGAGAAGTCAATTGATAGACACGCAGGCTCAGGTGTTCGTCCATCTGGTCGTACCTCAGGTGGTATCCGTGGTGCAAGACTTAGAGATGGCGCTGAGGTAGTATCCTTAATGGTAGTACCTCCATCACAGCTAAATAGTGAGTGTATGATTGCTTCTGCTAACGGTTTTGGTAAGCGTTGTAAGTTATCAGATATCGCTTTAAGAAATCGTGGTGGTTTAGGTGTTATCATCATGGGTAACCTAGATAGAAATGGTTTAGTAATTGGCGCAGTTCCAGCAGATGAGAATGGCGACTTTATGATCATTTCTAATCAAGGTCAGTTGCTACGTTCAACCATGAAGGAAATTCCTTTAATTGGTCGTTACGGTGCCGGCAACAAGATCATGAAGATGTATGAAGGCGACACTTTGATGTCTATTCAGTCTATTCCTGAAGACGTAGTGGAAAATGCTAAGAAAACAGCATTAGCTCGTGAAAAGGAAAAGCAAGATTTAATAGACGCTCAAAATCAAAGTGCAAGCGCGGTAACAGAAAATACTGATACACAAGCTACAAGCGCTGTGACTGAGGTTCAGCAAGAGAACGCTGTAGAGAATACTACAGAATCTTCTACTCAAGAATAATAACGTAAAGCATGGGAAACCATGCTTTATCTTTTAAAGGTAGTTTTTGGAGAAACTAAAATGACTAAAGTATGGAACTATTTTGCAGGTCCATGTATGCTTCCTGTTGAAGTAATGAAGCAAGCTCAGGAAGAATTTCGTGATTACAATGGTACTGGTATCGGTATTGTGGAAATGTCCCACCGTAGTGCTGAATTTGATGCCATTGCAAAAGAGTCAGAAGCCCTATTACGTGAATTATTAGATATCCCTTCAAACTACAAAGTTATTTTTGAGCAAGGTGGTGGTCGTGGTCAGTTCGCTGCTATCCCACTAAACCTATTACCAGAAGATGGTCATGCTGATTATTTTGTAACCGGTCACTGGTCTCGTTGTGCTTATAAAGAGTGTAATGAGCACTTTGGTAAAGCCATTTTACATGAGTGCACTGATTTAGATGCTAACGGTCAATACACTGTTGATTACTCAAAGATGAAGGTAACAGAAGGTGCTTCATATGCCTACATGTGCTTAAACGAGACTGTAAATGGTATTGAGTCCTTTACTTTACCTGATACTGGTGATGTACCTTTAATCGTAGATATGTCTTCAGATATCATGACTCGTCCTATCGATGTATCAAAGTTTGGCGCTATCATTTTTGGTCTACAAAAGAATGTAGGTCCAGCAGGTATGACCATTACTATCGTCCGTGAAGACTTATTAGGTAAAGCTCGTAAGTACACTCCTTCTATCATGAATTGGGAAAACCTAGCTAAGTTTGATTCTATGTTTAATACCCCATGCACCTTCTCTTGGTACATGGCTTACTTAAACTTTAAGTGGATTAAATCTTTAGGCGGTGTAGCAGAATTAGAAAAACGTAATATCGCAAAATCACAAATGCTTTATGATTATATTGATAACTCTGATTTCTACATCAGCAAGATTTCACCAAAGGACAGATCACGTGTAAACTGCGTCTTCACCTTAAAAGATGAGTCTTTAAATGACGAGTTTATTAAGACCGCTAAAGCTCAAGGTTTAATTGGTCTTAAGGGGCATAAAGTTCTTGGTGGTATGAGAGCAAGTATTTACAACGCAATGCCTATTGAAGGTGTTGAGGTTTTAGTAAAGTACATGCAAGAGTTTGCAGCAAAGCATAGCTAATTTACAATAGGAGCCGTTATGGCAGATGTTCGTACACCTTGGTATCAAAGTTATCCAAAAGATGTACCTTATACTATAGATAAGCCAAACTATCAAAATATTGGTCAAATGTTTGATGACGTATGTAATAAATACGGCAAACGCAAGGCTTTTATCAGTTTTAACTCTGCTGTAACTTTCCTTGATGTAAAAAAGGCTACAGACAATTTAGCTGCTTACTTGCAACATTGTGTGCAAGTTAAAAAAGGGGAGAAGTTAGCTGTAATTCTCCCTAATGTCATTCAATATCCTATTTCAGTATTTGCAGGTCTTAAATGTGGCATGCAAATCGTTAACATCAATCCTTTATACACCACCCATGAGATCTTAGGTGTGTTGCGTGATAGCAAGGCAAAAGTAGCTATTTGTCTTGAAAGCATCAATAATGGCTTGCAAAAGATCTTAGATCAAACTTATCTTGAGCACGTGATCTCTTGCGGTGTAGGTGATATGTTGCCAGTGTTAAAAGGCAGTGTGATTAACTTTGCTTTTAGACATCTAACAAGACAGGTAAAGCCTTATAACAAGGCTCTTTTTACTCCTTTTAAGTCTTGTTTATATTATGGAAAACATTATCGCTTGCAGCCTGTAGAATGCGCTTTTGACGATATCGCTTTTTTACAATATACCGGTGGTACTACAGGCAAACCTAAAGGTGCGATGCTATCCCATGGCAACATTTTATCGAATGTTTTCCAATGTCATGCTATGTATGGTCCTCGTTTAAAGTTAGGCGCTGAGTCTATACTTACCGCTTTACCTTTGTACCACATCTTTGCGATGACTATTAACCTAATGTACGCTATGTACATTGGTGCAACTAATTTACTGATTGTTGATCCTAGAAAGTTTGAGAATTTAATTGCTCAACTTAGAAAGTATCCAAAAATTTCTATTATCACTGGGGTAAACACTTTGTTTAATGCCTTTGTGCATTATTCAGTATTTGATAGAGTAAATTTATCTTCCTTAAACCTAGTAGTAGGTGGTGGTACTGCTGTTCAAGAAGGTGTTGCCGCAAGATTCCTAGAAGCTTCAGGTGGTATTCCTATCCTTGAAGGTTACGGACTTACAGAGTGTTCTCCTTTGTGCTGTGTAGTACCTTATACTGAAAAGAAATACTCAGGTACTATCGGTATTCCTATTCCTTCAACTCAAGCTAGAATTGTTGATATTCAAACTGGTGAAGAAATCACCGATTTGACTCACTCTGGAGAACTACAGTTTAAAGGTCCTCAAGTGATGAAAGGCTATTTCCTAAATGAAAAGGAAACAGCAAATGTATTTGACGATGGCTGGCTTAAGACTGGAGATATCGCTAAGTGGTGTGAAGGTGGCTACATCAAGATCATTGATAGATTAAAAGATATGATCATTGTCTCTGGCTTTAATGTATTTCCTAACGAAATTGAAAACGTGGTAAGTACCAATAATAAAGTCTTAGAGTGTGCCGTAGTTGGTGTTCCTTCAAAAACTAGTGGTGAATCTATTAAGTTATTCGTGATACGTAAAGATCACAGCTTAACTAAAGAAGAGCTTTTAGACTATTGCAGAAAGTATTTGACTGGCTACAAATTACCTAAACATATTGAGTTTGTAGAGCAGTTACCTAAGTCTGCAGTAGGTAAAGTTATGCGCCGTTATTTAAGACAAAATAGATTTAATGGTTAGCAAAACTTAAGGTATAATGAGCACCTAAAAAGGTGCTCTCTTATGAACAATAAGCTTATAATTCACGTCAACTCTCAATCAAAGTTATCAGAACTTATAGCAGTAATGTCATCCTTGACCGAGACTGACTATGTAAGTATTGATACTGAGTTTTACAGAGTCACCAATTTTTATCCAAGACTATATTTAGTGCAACTGTGCATAAACGATTGTTGCTATCTTGTAGATCCTATCTCAGATATTGATTTAAAAGCTTTCTATCAAGCTTTAGTTTCCTGCAAAGCAAAATTCTTATTTTTCTCCTGCCGTGAAGATCTTGAGATCTTAGCTTTTGAGTGTGAAAAGTTACAGATAACACCTCGTCTTCCAAAAAAGTGTGTAGATGTGCAGCTGTTAATGGCATTTTTAAACCTAGCTCATCAAAAAGGCTTGCAAAGCACTGTTAGTGAATATCTTGGTATTGAGTTAAAAAAAGATCAGACTTGCTCAGATTGGTCTTTACGACCTTTAACAGAGGAGCAGGTAAGTTACGCTTGTGAGGATGTAATTTATCTAAAGCCTCTTTATGAGCACTTAATCTCTTTAGTAGATCCTAGAGATGTAAGAATAAAGTGGTTCTTTTTAGAAATGGATCTTTGTAAAGAGCAAGCTTTAAAAGAGTTTTCACCTGACGATTGCTATAAGTCTATACCACAGGCAGGTATGCTCAATATTAAGCAGCTTAACCTTTTAAAATGCTTATGTAAGATGAGAGCGCTTACCGCAATGGAAAATGACGAAGCTTTAAACCGTGTGATCACTACCAAAGCCTTGTGCGCTATTGTTCAGAAAAGAAA
>JAEWPL010000105.1 GCA_023460615.1 Pseudomonadota bacterium
AAGGGCGATGGTAAAGCGTGTGTAACTGCAGCTAATATCTATAAAAATGGCGAAGACTCTACTGGCAAAAAGATAGTAGCAGATTTAGATAAAGCTCGCTCCTTCTTTATTAAAGCTTGTGATAATCATGAAGGCTCTGTATGCAATGAAATTGGTAAAGAGCTTTCAAGTCCAAACCGTAAAGATGTAGATTTTGTGGCAGCCACAGAGTTTTTCGAAAAAGGCTGTAATGTCAATAATTATGAGGCTTGTACTAATCTTGGGGTGCTTTATGCTGGCACTAACGAGCTTAGACGTAATTTTGATAAGTCCTATCAATATTTTGTCAAAGCCTGTAGCGGTCAAAATGCTAGAGGTTGTACTTTACTTGGCCTTATGTATGAAAAAGGTCAAGGCGTAGTAACTAATATTTCTAAAGCAACTAGCCTATATCAAAGATCTTGCAACAACAATGATCCTCAAGCTTGTGTAAATTTAGGTCTTTTATACCTACAAGGCTCTACAGGCTTTGTAGACAATAAAAAAGCTTTTGAGAATTTTGAAAAAGGCTGCACCTTAGGTAATGCTCAAAGCTGTAATAACCTAGCAAACATGTACATCAATGGCATGGGTACTAATAGAGATTATAAAAAAGCTTTGACTAATTTTACTAAGTCTTGTGCTAAATACGATGCTACAGGTTGTGCAAACTTAGGTTACATGTATCAACGTGGTATTGGTACTAACGTTAATTACGAAAAAGCTAATGATTATCTCTCCATCGGTTGTAATGCTAATAATTCTTTAGCCTGCCTAAATTTAGGCTACTCTTATAAAAATGGTTTAGGCGTTGAGAAAAACGATGACACTTACCTTGAGTACGCCGAGAAAAGCTGTAGCTTAAGCAATGGTGAAGCTTGCTCTAACTTAGGTATTAGAGCTATGGGAGAAGGTAACGAGAAAGCCTATAAGAAAGCTTTTAAATATTTTGAGTTAAGCTGTAATTTTGGTTATATCAAAGGCTGTACTAATGTAGGTGTGCTTTACCAAAACGGTCAGGGCGTAGAGCAGAACTTTGAAAAAGCTATCAGCATTTATCAAAAGACTTGTAGCACTAATGACTTTTTAGCCTGCGCAAATCTTGGCATCATGTATACCTACGGACAAGGTGTTAAAGAAGATCTTAAAAAGGCTAATGATTTATTTACTATCTCCTGCTCAGGGGACAGTCCTTTAGGCTGTACCTTATTAGGTTATGCCTTTAAAGAAGGTATTGGTACTAAGATTGATCTTAACAAAGCCAAAGAGCACTTTAAAAAAGCCTGCGAGCTTAATGATGAGGAAGGCTGCACTATGTATAAGCAGTTGTCTAAGTGATTAAGGCAAAGAATTTCCTACCAAAACTAAGAAACTATCCTTCTTATATAGAAAAGTGGAACTTACATTAAAGTTCCACTTGTTGGTCGATGATACTTTTTAACTAAAAGTGTGACTTAAAATTTCAAAAATTCTACAAAATTAACCTCTTTGTAAAAATAATTAAGCAAAAACTCTCCAAAAATTTTCTGTGCATCCTAAGACAGTAGGTAAATGTACTAATTCTATAAATTTTAAATAGTTAGTAGGTGATCTTTGTCACTTTAAGTTAAAAATGTGTGCTAAATGTAAACGTTTGAAAAATTACCGAAAATATGCACACCAAGAATTTTATATCTACAAATTAACTTAAGACTAAAAAAAATAAAAACTATATAAATCAATAAGATAATGTTTTTATTTGACAGTGATCGTATTTTGTAAAATTATATTTTTAATTGCTAGTGCATTTTTTTAAATTTAGATTTATATTGAAAATGTGCATATGCACAAATGAAAATCAAACATGAGGTTATAATTATGAAAATTAAGACAACTTTGACCACTTTATGTTGTGCAGTTCTTGCTTGCACTGCTTTTGCTTCAACTGCTAATGCTGCAAAGATTGGTGTTTCAATGCCTACTCAGTCATTACAACGTTGGAACCAAGACGGTCATAATCTAGAGAAGCAATTACAAGCTGCAGGTCATGAGGTTGTTCTTTACTATGCTGGTGATAACGATATTCCAACTCAAGTAAGCCAGATTGAGAACTTAGTTTCAGCAAACTGTGACGTTCTTGTGGTAGCTCCTATTGATGGCGGTGCTTTAACCCAAGCTTTACAAGGTGCTAAGGACAAGGGTATTCCTGTAGTTTCCTATGACCGTTTGATCATGAACTCAGACGCAATTTCCTACTATGCAACTTTCGATAACTACAAAGTAGGTCAAATCCAAGGTAACTACTTAGTTGATGCATTAAAGTTAAAGGATGATGCAACAACTCCTAAGAACATCGAATTCTTTACAGGCTCTATCGATGATAACAACGTAAACTTCTTCTTCGGTGGTGCTATGGACATCCTACAACCATACTTAGACAGTGGTAAGTTAGTATGTCTATCAGGTCAGACTAAAAAAGAGCAAGTTGCTACCTTAAACTGGTCAACAGAAGAAGCTCAAAAGCGTATGGAGAACTTAATCGCATCTAATGGTTATGGTCCTGAGGGCACTCGTCTTGATGCAATTCTATCTTCAAACGATTCTGTAGCTAACGGTATTACCAATGCTCTAGTTGCATCAGGCTATAATGCTGACAACTTCCCAATTTTAACTGGTCAAGATTGCGATAAGCCATCTGCTAAGAACATGAAGCGTGGTCTACAAACCATGTCAGTATTCAAAGATACCCGTGTACTAGCTGATAAGGTTGTTGAGATGGTTAACGCTATCTGCGATAAGAAAGAAGTTCCTGTAAACGATACTAAGACCTATAACAACGGTACTGGTATTATCCCTTCATATCTATGTACTCCTATCGTAGTAACTAAAGACAACTTAAAAGAAGTATTAGTTGATTCAGGCTACTACACAGAAAAAGAAATTAAGTAGTTTTATTTAAAGCTTTAAATTCAAAATTACTTTAGTTTAGGCAGGCCAGTTTACTGGCCTGTTTTTAGGAGAAAGCATAGATGTCTGACAATAAAATCTTGCTTAAGATGAACAGCATCACCAAACGTTTTGGTAAGGTTACCGCCTTAAAAGACGTTAATTTAGAGGTGAAACAAGGTGAAGTACACGCACTCGTAGGTGAAAACGGTGCAGGTAAATCTACCTTGATGAATGTCTTAAGTGGTGTTTATCCATATGGCACTTACGAAGGTGACATCATTTTTGATGATGAAACCTGTAAATTTAATACTATTCATGACTCTGAAGATAAAGGTATTGTAATTATCCACCAAGAATTAGCTTTAGTACCTTATCTATCCATTGCAGAAAACATGTTCTTAGGTAACGAAAGAACTATGGCTATGTCTAAGAATGTTGTAGACTGGCCTCGTACCTATCAACGTGCCAAAGAATTACTAGACTTAGTTGGTTTAGATGAAGATCCTCACACCTTAATTAAAGATATTGGTGTAGGTAAGCAGCAATTAGTTGAAATTGCTAAGGCTATTTCTAAGAATTGTCGTTTGTTAATCTTAGATGAGCCAACTGCTTCTTTAAACGAAACTGACTCGCAGAAGTTATTAGATTTGATCTCAAGATTTAGAGATCAAGGTATGACTTCAATCATCATTTCACACAAGTTAAACGAAATCTCCTACATTGCAAACTCTATTACTGTAGTTCGCGATGGTTCTACTATCGAAACTTTAGATAACTCAGATCACAATGTTTCTGAGGACAGAATTATTGCTGGCATGGTTGGACGTGCTTTAACTGACCGTTTCCCTAAGAGAAGTGCTGAGCACAAGATTTCTGATGAAGTTTTATTAGAAGTAGATAATTGGAATGTATACCATCCATTAAATCCAAATAGAAAAGTAAATGATAATGTTTCTATCAAAATTCACCGCGGTGAGGTGGTAGGCTTTGCTGGCCTAATGGGTGCTGGTAGAACTGAATTTGCTAAGAGTTTATTTGGCCACTCTTACGGTGTAAAAATCTCAGGAAAAGTAAAACTACGTGGCAAGGAAGTTCATTTAAATAGTGTTGAACAGGCTATTAAAGAAGGTTTAGCTTACGTAACAGAGGATAGAAAGGGCGATGGCTTAGTTCTTGAAAATCCTATTGCTACTAACATGACCTTAGCAAATTTAAATGAAGTTTCAGACCATCAAATCATTGATAAAGATCTTGAGATTAAGACTGCAAAAGAGCTTAAACAAGATCTGAATGTAAAGTGCGCTTCTGTGTTACAGAACGTAGGTAATCTATCTGGTGGTAATCAGCAGAAGGTATTGCTAGCAAAGTGGATCTTTGCTCATCCTGATGTATTGATCCTAGACGAGCCTACTCGTGGTATTGACGTTGGCGCTAAATACGAAATCTATTGTTTAATTAATAAATTAGTAGAAGCAGGTAAAGCTGTGCTAATGATTTCATCAGAACTACCTGAGGTTTTAGGTATGTCTGATCGTATTTATGTGATGAACGAAGGCAAAATCGTAGCTGAAATGCCTCGTAAAGACGCCTCTCAAGAAAGCATCATGGGTGCAATTTTACGTACCTCTGGCAAAAAAATTACATCGGAGCAATAGAATATGTACATTTTAAACATGCTAAAACGCAATTCATTATTGATTGCTTTAGTTCTAGTTATGATCATGTTTGAAGTTGCAATTAGAGCAACTGGTCACGGATCATTATTCTCACCAACTAACTTTACTAACATTATTTACCAAAACAGCTATGTGATTATCCTAGCGGTGGGTATGTTATTCTTAATCATAGGTTGCGGTAACATCGATTTGTCTGTAGGCTCTATTGTAGCTTTAGTAGGCGCAGTTGCCGGTGTTATCATGGTTAACAACGAATGTAATATCTACATGGGTATGGCTGTTTGCTTACTTTTAGGTATTGCTATCGGTGCTTGGCATGGTTTCTGGATTGCTTATATTAGAATTCCATCCTTCATTGTTACTCTAGCTGGTATGTTACTATTCCGCGGTTTAGCTTTGATTGTATTAGATGGTATTACTATCAACCCATTCCCAACTGAATACTTAAAGATCTTTACCTCTTTCTTCCCATCTGTTAAAGCAGAGGCTTATTCAACTACAATTACTGTAACTATTCTACTTGTTGCTGTATACCTAGTTGGTATTATCTTAAGTCGTGTATCTAAGCTTAAGAAAGGCTATGAAGTAGAGCCAATGTATGGCTTCTTATTCAAGCACGGTATCATCCTTGCAGCTATTATTGGTTCAAGCTTACTATTAGCTCAAAACAAGGGTATTCCTCTAATCTTAATCTTAATTGCAGTTATCGTTCTATTCTACGCATTCGTAGCAAACAAAACTGTAGTTGGTAGAAGAATTTACGCTTTAGGTGGTAATGAGAAGGCTGCTAAATTGTCAGGTGTTAACACCAGCCGTCTATTATTCCTATCTTATGTAAACATGGGCTTCTTAGCAGCTGTAGCAGCTTTAGTTTGCGTAGCTCGTTTCAACTCAGCTTCTCCAATGGCAGGTACTGGTTATGAGCTTGATGCTATCGGCGCTTGCTTCATCGGTGGTGCTTCAGCATACGGTGGTGTTGGTACTGTAGGTGGTGCTGTTATCGGTGCTATCTTCA
>JAEWPL010000106.1 GCA_023460615.1 Pseudomonadota bacterium
TTAAAGATATCACATAAAGTCTTAATCTCTTCACGTTGAGTGTGACCTACAGCTTGTACTTTCACAAATAAAATCTCACGCTCAACAATACCTACAGAGTCATCTTGTTGAGAGGATACTTTAATTACGTTTACAAGCTTATGTAGTTGCTTAGTTATTCTCTCAACTACACTGCCATCACCTTCTGTAAGAATGGTAATTCTTGAGAGAGTCTTATCCTCAGTAGGAGCTGCAGTGATATTCTCAATATTGTAGCCACGCTGTGAGAATAGACCTACCACTCTAGATAGAGCACCCACTTCGTTTTCAAGTAGAATTGATATGATCTGTCTCATCTTAATCCTCACTTAAAAACATATCAGACATGCTACCGCCACCTTGTTGCATTGGTAATACTTTAGCATCGGTATTACATGCAATATCCACAATAACTAGCTTGTCTTTCATAGCTAAAGCTTTTTCAATTGCACCATCAAGATCTTTAGGTGAGGTAACCTTAATACCTTCATGACCGTAAGCTTTTGCTAAAGCTACGAAGTCTGGGTTGTAGTTTAGGTTAGTAGAGCTAATGTGTCCTTTGTAGAACATACGTTGCCACTGTCTTACCATACCTAAGGTAGAGTTATCTAAGATAAAGATCTTAATTGGTAAGCCGTACTCTAAGCAGGTTGATAACTCTTGAATATTCATTTGGAAAGAGCCATCACCTGTAAATAGGCAAACAGTACTATCAGGATTACCTACAGCAGCACCAATAGCAGCAGGGAAACCATAACCCATAGTACCTAAGCCACCAGAGGTTAAAAGCTTACGAGGCTCATCAAACTTGTAATATAAAGCAGTAAACATCTGATGCTGACCTACGTCAGTTGCAATGATAGCTTTACCATTAGTGACTTTATAAACTGCTTCAATGATCTCTTGAGGTTGAATTAGAGTGTCATTTTTTGCATAGTTTAGACAATCAATATGTCTCCACTTAGCAATTTCTCCCCACCAAGTTTTTAGAGCTTCATTCTCGTGTAAATCAAACTCATCAAAAGCTTCAATAAATTGATTTAGAACTGTCTTAGCATCACCTACGATAGGGATATCAGCTGTTACAGTCTTTGAAATAGAAGCAGGATCGATATCGATATGAATAATCTTAGCTGCAGGGCAGAATTTTGATAAGTTGTTAGTTACACGATCATCAAAACGACAACCTACAGCAAAAACAACATCTGCTTTATCCATGGCATTATTTGCTTCATAAGTACCATGCATACCTAGCATACCTAAGAATTGTTTATCAGTTGAAGGATAAACACCTAAACCCATTAGAGTGGAGGTTACAGGTAAATTAAATCTGTGAGCAATCGCTCTTACCTCATCAATGGCACCTGACAATTGAGCACCACCACCTACAAGCATAATAGGTCTTAATGAATCGGCAAGTAGTTTAGCTGCACGCTTTACTTGACCGCGGTGACCTTGCTTAGTTGGATTGTAAGAACGTAATCTTACAGGACCTTCTTGCTCTGGATATTCAAATCTTAAAGATGGTCTTACGCAGTCTTTTGGAATATCCACTACCACAGGACCAGGTCTGCCTGAGGAAGCTAAATAGAAAGCTTGACGAATATACTTTGGAATATCTAAAGCACACTGACATAGGTAAGAGTGCTTAACAATAGGTCTTGTAATACCTACAGTATCCACTTCCTGGAAAGCATCAGAACCAATTAAAGGAGTTCCCACCTGGCCTGTCAAAATGACCATAGGAATAGAATCCATGTAGGCAGTTGCAATAGCAGTTACAGTGTTAGTAGCACCTGGACCTGAGGTTACTAAGCATACACCTACTTTGCCAGTAGAACGGGCATAGCCGTCTGCAGCATGAGCCACACCTTGCTCGTGGCGACCTAAAATGTGCTTAATCTTTGTAGACTCTAATAAGGCATCATAAATATCTAAGACGGCGCCGCCTGGATATCCAAACAAATGATCAACACCTAAGTCTTCAAGGGTACGCACTACCATTTGTGCGCCAGACATCATGGTCATGAATTTCTCCTATAATAACTAATTGGCCTTTTTAGGTTTTGGCCAAAACCTGTTAGGTACGTCCTGTACCCATTTTTCAAATTCTTTTGGAAAATCTTTCTTTAATCTTGGCTCATCTAATAGCATGGTAAAACCATAAGCAAAGATTAACATCCCTACAGGAATGATTAAAGTTAATACTGAATTTATAGCACAACAAAGACCTAAATAAAACAGTACTAAGCCCATATGCATAGGATTTCTGCACATAGCATAAGGACCTGTAGTAACAAGGTGAACTGTTTGCTTAGATAAATGGACTTTACCTACTACAATTGCGCCACCTTTACCTTTGGTGATTAGTTCATAATTAGACCATATTACAAAGAATAAGCCAACCCCAGAGCAAATTGCTCCAAAGATGGGGGTAGCGATATTATTTGGCATAAAGTCATATGGGCAAAAGATAGCTAAAACAAAGATAGCTAAAGGTCCTAAGATAAAAAAGATAGAACTACCAAAGATATAAGCTACCACGTTCCTTAAAGTAAACATTATTTTGCCTCTTTTAATAACTCATCTAACACAAATAATGGGTGGTTAGCTCTTTTACCTTCCATTCTTAATACTTGAGAACGGCAACTAAAGCCTGTGATTAAGCAATGGTTAAAGTCACGCTTTTGAATCTCACCTTTCCAGTTCTTTTCATAAACAGCGTAAGTTTCATCATGGTTTTTAGCAATATGACCAAATAAACCTGCCATACCGCAGCAAGCAACATTGATAGGGATTAGATTTAAACCAAACTTATTCATTAAATTCTGCCACATAATTGGAGCTGGAGTTACTAAAGCTCTTTCAGTGCAGTGAGTAAATAAGTAATAAGGCTCTTTGAATTTATCGCTATTAGCCTTAGCTAATACTTTTGCTTTGATCTTCTCAAAGTTATCTTCAAACTTTTGAGTACCAAATTGCTGTGTTAACCACTCTTCAGGAAGTAACACATTAAATTCACCCTTTTGCTCGCCAAGCATTTGAACATACTCATCACGATAGCAGATAGTAAGGGCTGGATCATAACCTACTAGGGCTTTATCAGTCTTAGCAATTCTCTCAAGTCTTGCTGATTGCTTAGCAGCATAATGTAAGAAGCTTCTTCTTTGGCCACGAATGATTTTAATCTTACCGTTTACATAAGGACGTAAGAAAGCAACTTTATAGCCTAAGTTTCTGATGACAGTTGCCATCTTTACAAGGCCATCTGCTTCGTAACATACAGTGAAAGGATCGGTAACGATGATTACTTCATAATCTGACTTTTCAGCTTTTTGGGCACTTAGAATTTCAAAATCGTTTTCTTTACACTCACAAGCGAAGGTCTTTTCACTAAATAGTGGAATATCCACAAAGCCAAAGATCTTTTTAGTTAAAGCTTTTACAAAATTATTTGATAGCACCGCATTTGACAATTTAGGAAATTTAGACATGATAGGTAGTGTAAATTCCGCATTTAAAATGAGGATATCCATCAGTGGACGCAGATATCTGCTGTAGTATAAAGCTAAGAATCTTGAGTTTAAGTCAGCTGCGTTTACGTGAGCTGGACAAATACTCTTACAGGATTTGCAGGATAAACAAGTAGAGATATTCTCTAAATACTCAGTAGAGTAGTCACAACCTTTAGTTACGATAGTGTTGAAGACTCTGCGGGCAAAATTTATAGGATTTGGCATGGAGGTAAATAAAGCTACTTCTTCTGTAGCAATATTATGTCCACGATCATTCATAAGTCTCATCCACTCACGCATAAGCTCACTATAGCCTTTTGGAGAGCGAATGTGGTTTTTAGTATAGCGATAGCTTGGGCACATTAAAGCGCTCTTATCATAGCTAAAGCATTGACCATTACCATTACAGCTTACAGCTCCCTTAAAGGAGGTTCTAACTGTTAGTGGAATAGTCTTATCTAAATCACCTCTCATCAAAGAATCGATAGCGACAATCTTGTCATCACGATTTGAGAAAGGTACACAGATTTTGCCTGGATTTAAAATATTCTTAGCATCGAATAGTTCTTTTACTTTTCTTGCAACTGGATATAAAGACTTAAAGAATACTTCACCATAGCAAGAGCGGTAACCACGACCGTGTTCACCCCACATTTGACCATGGTACTTATTTACAAGCTCAACTACCTTATTAGAGATAGTAACTAACTTTTCTTTATCCTCTTTTAAGGTTAAATCAAGAGCAGGTCTTACATGCATTAGACCAGTATCTACGTGACCGAACATACCGTAGGTTACATTTAGTGAATCTAGTAATTGTCTAAACTCTAAAATGTAATCAGCTAAATTCTTTGGTGGCACTACAGTATCTTCAGTAAAGGCTACTAACTTCTTATCACCAGCAGCTGCACCTAATAAACCTACAGCTTTCTTTCTCATGCCGTAAATAGAAGCTACAGCTTTTGGAGTAGTAGCTAGCTGTGCACCTAAAATACCATTTTCAAAAGTTTTTGCTTTTTCTTGAACAGTTGCAAAGATGGTATTTAGCTTTTGATGTTCAGTTTCTTTATCGTAACCGTTGAACTCAACGATATTGATACCTAAAATCTCGTGGCCATCAACTTCTTGGATATAGTCTTTTACACTGTTCCATACAGTGTCTTTCTTAGCTAAATTAAGTACTCTAGAATCAACAGTTTCAACAGAGAATACGCCAGCATCAATTAAATCTACAGCATGACGTAAGGCACTATCAAAGTTCTCATACTTAACAACCATCAACTCTCTAAAATCAGGTGTACGAGTTAAATCTAAAGTTGCACCACAGATAATTGCTAAGGTACCTTCAGCACCACAAATTATTCTAGCTAGATTTAAAGTATCAGTTTTTGGATCATAGGAGTTTTGTAAATCGTAACCTGTCATGAAACGATTTAATTTAGGGAAGATATCTTCAATCTCTTTGCGGTTATCTTTTAGTAGCGCATAACAGCCACGGTAGATGTCACCTTCAAGACCTTTCTTTTGTAAGCACTCTTGTAATTTGTCGCCACTTACAGGACCAAAGGTAGTGATAGTACCATCTAGTAACACTACAGTTACATCTTTAATGTGGTTAGAGGTTCTACCATATCTTAAAGAGCCTTGACCTGCAGCATCATTACTTATCATACCACCTAAGCAAGCACGGCTTGAGGTAGATAACTCTGGTGAAAAGAACAAATTGTATGGCTTTAGAAATTCATTTAGCTCATCTTTAATTACACCTGCTTGAGCATAGATTTCTCTTTGGTCAGGATTGAAGTTTAAGGTAGCCTTCATATAACGAGAGCAATCGATGGTAACACCATCATTTAAAGATTGACCGTTAGTACCTGTACCACCTCCACGAGGGGTAATTACAAGTTTTTCAAAGATAGGCTCGTTTCTAACCTTTACAGCGATACTAATGTCTTCGTTATCTTTAGGAAAGATCACGCCTTGAGGCATTCTTTGATATACAGAATTGTCGGTTGCACATAAGAGCCTTGATGCATGAGCATATTCAACATCTCCTTTAAAACCATGATCTTTTAAGGAGGTTAAATACTTTTTATACAATGGCTCTAGTTCTGGAAGATCAACAATCTTAGGGATCATTTAAGTGCCTCTATACAATATTAAAATCTAGTCTTTGCTATATGTTAGAAAAGTGAATAAGAATTATTGTACATCAATTTTGTGACACTTATTTAAGAAATAGCTTGTGCTCTAAAAAAGGAAATTAAATTAAACTAAATTTGCCTTTAACTGTGATAAATACCATTCAAAAACAGGTAAATTGTAAGTAATTACCACATAAGTCTCATAATATAAGCAAGATCTCCTGCGTGCTCATTGCATACATCTAAACTAAGATCTTCACCAAAGGCTCCAAACAAACCTTCATATCGCTCTTTGATGACATTTTCGTTTTCTGTAATAGCCTCATTTACAGCTTTAAGCTTCCTTTCTTCTGAAAACTTACTAAAAGATCCTTTTAAACAACGAAGACAAACTAACTTTTTAAACTCT
>JAEWPL010000107.1 GCA_023460615.1 Pseudomonadota bacterium
TTTTTAAGCCTTTAAAAAGATCTAGTCTTTGTTTAAATAGATACTCAAAGGTTGAAACAAGAAGGCTCTTTCCAAATCTGCGAGGTCTTGATAAAAAGATTGGCTGGCTATTGTTGATAGCAAGTGAGTAGATAAGATCTGTCTTATCCACATAAATTCGACCTTCTGAAATTAACTTTTCAAAATTCTTTACAGAATTTGGTAGTCTTGATAGATCCATTGCTATTCCTTATGTACTTAAAAAGGATGTTTTATCCTATGCGGCGATAACTCAAGATATGTTTAAAACCATTATCGAAGATAATTTTAACTTATTCTTACATATATATAAGCGTATTTTCGATATTATGATGAGCTTTTGCAAGTTTGAGTGCAAATAAGTTGAGTTATCTTTATACATTCGTAAAAGCTGTTTTTATGAATTAAGGTGGTTAACAGACATTATGACTTTTTTCTTTTTAGAACAACTCTTTTAGGAAGAGCTTGTTCGCTTAAAGCTTTTCCAACAGGATCACATTCAATTGAAGCAACTTTTTTTAAGTTCTCTGATAAACCTAAAATCCAGAGTGCAGTTGCAACGTAGCCAAAGGATACTGTAGGTGAGCCTTTTTCAATAGCAGCTAAAGTAATTCTTGAGATACCTATTCTTTGTGCCATAAGTTCAGAAGTAATTCTTCGTCTTATTCTAGCTACTTTAATGTCATTGCCTAAAATCTTAAGAAGGCGAGTAACAGGAATCGGTGTTGGTAGTTTTGCCATAAGAAAAATTAATAATGTTAATTATATTTATCATTATACCGAAAAATGTATACTATAGTTAATATTAAAAAACTCAGTGAATATTAATCATTGGTTAAAGAAAAAAACAGAAGAAAATCGATTAAAAACTTTAAAACCTAGCTTAAATCTCAAAAATTAACAAAATTTTACCTTTTTTGCCTTTTAAATAAATACATCAAAAAAAGTATGCTAAAATTAGCTCGCTTTCAACTGAGTTTGTGATCGGTGTGGAAGCGTTGTTATTAATCTCACAAATGGAGCATTTAAATATGTTAACAGTAGAGCAGAAAGCAAAAATCGTTGCTGAATTTGGTCGTAACCCACAAGACACTGGTTATCCAGAGGTTCAAATTGCATTATTAACTGCAAGAATCGCTGATTTACAACCTCACTTCGAGACTCACAAGAAGGATCATCACAGCCGTCGTGGTTTATTACGTTGCGTTGCTCAGCGTCGTAAGTTGCTTGACTACTTGAAGTCTTCAGACGTTGCACGTTACACTGCAATCGTTGAGAAGTTAAAGCTCCGTCGCTAATTAAAGCGTCTGGAAAGGGCGGCTTGTGAGCCGCCCAAATTTTATCATCCCACAAAAAGCGGCAAAATTCGTGGGGCGTAGTGGAGAAAAACTGATGAATTTAAATCCAATTGTACACACCTTTAAATATGGTCGTCATACAATCACTTTAGAAACTGGTGCTATTGGTCGTCAAACAGACTCAGCTGTAATGGCTTCAATGGACGATACAACAGTTTTTGCAACTGTTGTTTGCAATCGTAAAGAGGAAGTAGAAGGTCGTGATTTCTTCCCTCTAACAGTAAACTATCAAGAACGCTCATATGCAGCAGGTAAAATCCCTGTAAGTTTCTTCAGAAGAGAAGGCAGAGCCACTGAAGGTGAGACATTAATTTCAAGATTGATTGACCGTCCACTTCGTCCTTTATTCCCTGATGGATTCGTAAACGAAGTTCAGGTTGTTGTAACTGTAATGTCAGCAAATCCTGAAATTCCAACTGATATCATTTCAATCATTGCAGCTTCAGCTGCTTTATCAACCTCAGGTCTTCCATGGAATGGCCCTCTAGGTGCAGCACGTGTAGGCTACATTGATGGTCAATACGTATTAAACCCATTAACTTCAGAGTCAAAGGTTTCAGATCTTGATTTAGTAGTATCTGGCTCAGAAAAAGCTGTAGTAATGGTAGAGTCTGAGGCTAACTGCTTACCTGAGTCTGTAATGCTAGGTGCTGTTATGTACGGTCACGAGCAACAACAGACTGTAATCAAAGAGATTGAAGAGTTTGCTAAGAAAGTAAACAAACCAGCTTGGGATTGGGTAAAACCACAAGAAGATACAGCTTTAATCGAAGCTGTAAAGACCAAGGCTCAAGAAGCTGTTGGCGAAGCTTTCCGTATTGTTGATAAGCTAGAGCGCCAAGACAAGTTAGCTCAAATTCAAAAGGATGTAACTGAAGAGTTAAAGGCATCTAACGAAGCTTGGGCAGAAAAAGATAATGAAATTGCTAAGATCTTCTTCGAACTTGAGAGAAACATCGTTCGTGAAAGAATTTTAGCTGGTGAAAAGCGTATCGATGGTCGTACTTTACGTATGATCCGTCCTATTACCATTGCAACTGGTATCCTACCACGTGTTCATGGTTCAGCTTTATTCACTCGTGGTGAGACACAGTCTATCGGTACTTGTACTCTAGGTTCAGAGCGCGATGCTCAGACCTTTGAAGATATGTCAGGTGTTCGTTCAGATAGATTCATTCTTCACTACAACTTCCCTCCATACTGCGTAGGTGAAATTGGTCTAATCGGCTCACCAAAACGTCGTGAAATTGGTCACGGTCGTTTAGCAAAGCGTGCTCTAAAGGCTGTATTACCTCCAATGGAGAAGTTCCCATATTCAATCCGTGTAGTATCAGAAATCACTGAGTCAAATGGTTCATCATCAATGGCTTCAGTATGTTCTGGTTGCTTATCTTTATTAGATGCAGGTGTACCTATCAGCGCTCCTGTTGCTGGTATTGCAATGGGTCTTGTAAAGGAAGGCGATAGAGTAGCAATCCTAACTGATATCATGGGTGATGAGGATCACTTAGGTGATATGGACTTTAAGGTAGCAGGTACTAAAGATGGTGTAACTGCACTTCAAATGGATATCAAGACTGACGGTATTACTCGTGAGATCATGCAGAATGCTTTAACTGATGCTCATGCTGCTCGTATCCACTTATTGAACATCATGCACAAGGCAATCCCTGCTCCTCGTGAGAACCTATCTCCATTTGCACCTCGTGTAGTAACCATTAAGGTTCCTGCAAACAAGGTTAAAGAAGTTATCGGTAAGGGTGGTTTTAACGTTCGTTCAATTCAAGCTGATACTAACTCTCAGATTGATATTGAGGATGATGGTACAGTTAAGATTTCAGCAAGCTCTGAGTTCTCAGCAAATGAAGCAATCAAGAGAATTCAAGATCTATTAGTTGATGTTGAAGTAGGTCATGACTATGACGGTACAGTTGTAAGAATCACTGATTTTGGTGCATTCGTAAACATTCTACCAGGTCGTGATGGTTTAGTTCACATCTCTCAAATCACTGAAGATCGTGTTGAGAACGTAAATGATTACCTACGTGTAGGTGATACTGTTCGTGTACGTGTTCTTGATATTGATAACACTGGTCGTATCCGTCTATCAATCAAGGCTATTACTCAAGAGCAAGCTGCACAAGCTGAGTCAGCTCAAGCTGAAGCTCCAGCTGAAGAGACTGTAGCTTTAGAGGAAGTAGCACAACCTGAAACCGTACAAGAGACTATGCCAAATCCTTACGAAAACTCACCTAAAGATGAGGCATAATTAAATATTTTTATAAGGTAGAAAGGCTCGTGAAAACGGGCCTTTTTTGAGCGTGAAAACAATGTCTGACAAGCTTAATTTAGATAGAGAGAAATTCTCTTCAAGACTTGGATTTTTACTTATTACAGCTGGCTGCGCCATTGGTTTAGGTAATGTATGGAGATTTCCTTATATTACAGGTCAATATGGTGGCTCTTTATTTGTAATTGTCTATATTCTGTTCTTACTTTTACTAGGTATCCCTCTAGTTACTATCGAATTATCAGTAGGTAGAGCTTCTCGTAAGTCTGTAGGTTATTCTTTTGAAACCCTAACCCCTAATACTAAGTGGTAATACAGTAAATATTTCATGATCTTAGGTAACTATGTACTCATGGGATTTTACTCCATGGTTACAGGTTGGATGCTTTATTACACCTATAAGATGTTCTCAGGAGAATTTACTAAAGAGCCTATGCTTCCTCAGCAGTCAGGTCAATTCTTTGGTCAAATGCTAGGTTCACCTGTAAGTCAGATAGTATGTCTACTCATCGTAACTGTAATTGCTTTTAGCGTTTGCGCTTTTGGTTTGAGAAAAGGTGTTGAGAAAATTACTAAGCCTTTGATGGTATTGTTATTTTTACTCTTAATCTTTTTAGCAGTACAAGCTTTAAGAATGCCAGGTTGTGCTGAAGGCTTAAGCTACTACTTAAAGCCTGATTTTGAAAGATTCTCTCAATATCCTTTATCTGAAGTGTTATCAGCAGCTTGTGGTCAAGCTTTCTTTACTTTAGGTGTAGGTATTGGCTCTATCCAGATTTTTGGCTCCTACATGTCCAAAAACAAAGCTATCGTAAATGAATCTATTACTATCGCTGTATTAGATACTATCGTAGCGCTACTTGCCGGTTGTATTATCTTCCCAGCATGCTTTAGTTTTCATTTAGAGCCAGGTCAGGGACCAGGACTTATCTTTGTAACCTTAGTATCTGTATTCTCACATATGGAGTACGGTTTATTCTGGGGCGGCGTGTTCTTCCTATTCATGCTTTTTGCTGCTATTTCCACGCTCATTGCAGTATTTGAGAACATTGTAGGTATTAGTTTAGATTTATTTAAAATTACTCGTGTAAAAGCAGTGCTTATCAATATGGCAATTATTATTGCTTTAGCTATCCCGGTAATTTTAGGTTTCAACGTTTTATCTTTTATCCACCCATTTGGTAAAGATAGCGTGATTTTAGATCTTTACGATTTTATCCTTTCTCAAAATATCATTGAAATAGGCTCTATTATCTATGTGCTTTATGCTTCTTGGAAGTTTGGTTGGGGTTATGACAACCTATTACAAGCCTCTAATTTAGGTAATGGCTTTAAGCTAAGTCCAAAGGTTCAATGGTACTTTAAGTTCGTGTTACCTGTAATTGTAACTGTCCTTTTAATTCAAGGATATGTGGCAATTTATACTAAGTATTTCTCTTAAAGGCTCGCTATGGCACGTGAAGTTTTTAAAACAAGATTAGGTTTCCTACTTATTGCAGCAGGTTGTGCAGTAGGTATTGGTAATGTTTGGCGTTTTCCATACATTGTAGGTCAGTATGGTGGCGCTTACTTTGTGCTAATTTACTTGTTCTTTTTATTAGCATTAGGTATTCCACTATTAACTGTGGAATTAGCTATCGGTAGAGCTTCAAGAAGCTCTATGGCTTATTGCTATGAGAAGTTAGAACAACCTAAAGCTTTATGGCATCACAACAAGTGGTGGCAGTTTAGTGGTAACTACTTTTTGATGGCCTTCTATGTAGTAGTCGCAGGTTGGATGCTTTACTACTTTGTGTCTTTTGCCTCTAGCTCTATTCCTCAAGGCATTACTCGTGAAGAGGCAGCCTCTCACTTTGGAGCTTTACTAGGCTCACCAAGCACCATGTTAATTTGTGTGCTAGCAACCGTAATCTTCTCCTTTAGCATTGTTGCTTTAGGTGTTATTCGTGGTATTGAGAGATTTACAAAGCCATTGATGGTAATTCTAATTTTATTGCTAGTCTTTATGGCTTTCAGATCATTTACTCTAGAGGGCTTTGTAAAGGGCGTTAAATTCTATTTAGAGCCAAACTTCTCAAGACTTGAAGGACGTTTTGGTGAAGCTATCTTTGCAGCAATGGGACAGGCTTTCTTTACTTTATCTGTAGGCTTTGGTGCTATTGCTATCTTTGGTAGCTATATGTCTGAAAGACATAAGATTTTAAACGAAGCTATCTTTATCGCAATGTTAGATACTATCGTAGCTTTCTTATCAGGCTTTGTGATCTTCCCTGCCTGCTATACCTACGGCATTGAGCCAGATGCTGGTCCTAACTTGTTGTTCATGACTATGACTGTAGTCTTCTCTAACATGGCTTTAGGTGGTTTCTGGGGCACCTTATTCTTCCTATTCATGTTAATTGCAGCTGTATCTACCATGATTGCTGTGTTTGAAAGCTCTATTGCAGGTACTATGGAGTTATTCAAGATCAGCCGAGTAAAGTCAGTTTTAATTAACTTTGTTGTAATCACTTCCATGTGTTTACTACCTTTATTTGGCTTTAACCTATTGTCAGATGTGCATATCATTTCAAATGATTCAAGTTTCTTAGAGTTCTTTGACTTCTTAGTTTCAAATAACATCATGCCTTTAGGCTCTGTAGTATTTGTACTCTTTGTTTGTTCAAAGACTGGTATGACCTTTAAGCGTTACATTGATGAATGTAACGTAGGTAAGGGCTTTAACATGTCCTACAAACTATTCTTCTACTACAAGTATGTACTCACAGCTATTGTATTAGTGGTGTATGTAGTAGGTATTTATCAATTGTTTTTTGCAAAATAATTAAATCATGGCAAGAGAATTATTTAAAAGCCGTTTAGGCTTCATCCTAATTGCCGCAGGTTGTGCGGTAGGTATTGGTAATGTATGGCGTTTTCCTTACATTGTAGGTCAATACGGTGGCGCATACTTTGTGCTAATCTATTTGTTCTTTTTAGTAGCTTTAGGTATCCCACTGTTAACTGTGGAATTAGCTATCGGTAGAGCCTCTCGTGCATCTATCGCTTATTGCTATGAGAAACTAGAAAGCAAAAGTTCAAAGTGGCACTACAACAAGTGGTGGCAAATTGCTGGTAACTACATCTTAATGTCCTTCTATGGCATTATCACAGGCTGGATGTTGTACTACTTCTTTGATTTTGCTTTTGGTCAGGTACCTAGCAATCTTCCAAAGGAAGTAGCTCAGGCAAACTTTGGTGAAATCTTACAAAGCCCTGTAACTTTATTTACCTGCATGGCAACAGTAATTGCGGTAGCTTTTATGATTGTAGCTTTAGGTGTAGTAAAGGGAGTGGAGAAATTTACTAAGCCTTTAATGCTGTTATTACTAGGTCTATTAGTCTTTATGGCAATTAGATCTTGCACTTTAGATGGCTTTAGTGAAGGTATTAGTTTCTATCTAAAACCTAACTTAGCAAACCTAGAAGGTCGTTGGGGTGAGGCTATTTGGGCAGCTATGGGACAGGCTTTCTTTACCTTATCTACAGGTATGGGTGGTATTGCTATCTTTGGTAGCTACATGTCAGAGCGTCACCGTCTTTTAAATGAAGCTTTATTTATCGCAGGTTTAGATACAGCAGTAGCTTTATTGTCAGGCTTTGTGATCTTCCCTGCTTGCTATACCTATGGTATTTCACCTGATGCTGGTCCAAACTTATTGTTTGTATCTATGACCATGGTATTTTCAAATATGACCTTTGGCGCTTTCTGGGGAGCTTTATTCTTCCTATTCATGTTAATTGCAGCTGTGTCAACTTTAATTGCTGTGTTTGAGAATATCATCGCTGCAAACTTAGAGTTATTCAAGCTAGAGCGCAAGAAGGCTGTACTGATTAACTTTGTGGTGATTTTATTACTAGCAATCCTACCTGTATTAGGCTTTAACTCCTTAAAAGATGTGCACCTAATTGGATCTGGTACAAATATCACTGATTTTTGTGATTTCTTAATCTCAAATAATGTGTTACCAATAGGCTCTTTAGTCTTTGTACTATTTGTTACCTCTAAATCTGGTATGGGATGGCTTCGCTATATCAAGGAAGCTAATGTAGGTGAGGGCTTTAGCTTATCCCCTAAATTATTCTTCTACTACCGTTATATCTTAACCACAATTGTTGCTGTATTGCTCATAATTGGCTACTACACTGTGTTTAGTAGAGCTTAACGCTTTAATTTCTGCGCTATTGTCGTATAATTTACCTATGTAAAATGCATAGACAGTGGCGCAGTCATGAAACACTTAATTATCAACAAATTTTTCTTAAGTTTAATTTTACCTATCTTTTTAGTTAGCAATTTTGGTCTTGTAACTACTCAAGCCTCAACTGCCACTCAATCCTCACAAGCAAAAAAGACTACTAAAGCTAAAACAACTGCTAAGAAAAAGGCAAAGAGCAAAGCTACTAAAAATAGCAAACGTAACGCAACAAAGGCACAAAAGAAAAAGACTGTAGCAAAACACAGCAAAAATAAAAAAGCTCAAAGCCTACCACCTGTAAAAAAGCCAACTTTACAGGATTTAGCTATTGCCTCTGACTATGTACCAAGCAACATTGAAGCTGACAATCCTCTTATTGAAACTAACGCTCAGTTAATTGCTAAACGCAGATACTTCTTTGATGCTAAAAAGGCTATTAAACAAGGGGATTTTGAGACTGCTAATCGTATTAAAAAAGAGCATTTACAAGGTTATCCTTTAAATGTATATCTTGATTACTATGCTTTAACTACCCCTTTAAATGCTTCAAAATACAATAAAGTAAAGGAGTTTATTAAGTCTTCAGATCATAAAGAGTTATCTGAGATCTTAAAAAAGCGTTACATCACTTTCTTGTCGGATGAAGGTCACTACTCAAAAGTACTAGGTTTAATTAAACAAAAGCCTTTTGACGATAATCAAGAGCTTACCAAATCACAACAAGAGCTACAGTGCCGTTTTTATGAGGCTAAGTGGAGAACCGGCAAGGCTGATATGAATGCTTCAGTCTTTGCTAAAAAGGTTTATTTACAGTTAAAACCATACCCATCAGGATGCTCAGGTTTAATTTACCTTTGGGGTAAACAAGGTAATTTAGGCGACAATGTAAGACTTGAGAAATTTGAAAAAGCTTACATTATGAGAAGCTACACTGATACTACTGCAACTTTAGCAGGAACCTTATCCTCAAGTCCTTTTGCTAATAGAGTATCTATCGTTATGGATTTATATGATGATCCTATGCAGGTAGTAAAGCAAGAGGTTAAAAACAACACTGACGATGAGCATAAAGCTGCTATCTTAGCTTATAAGCGCTTTGCTAATTTGTCACCTAAGGATGCTACTCCTTACTTTAATGATTTTATCAAGCAGTACAAGCTAAATGAGACTGAAAAGCTTGAGATTATCCAAATCATAGCCAAAGGCTTTTTAGCAAGAAGCTCTACTTTAGAGCAGGTAACTTGGGTTGATCATAATCTACCTGCTACCTTATGGTCAGAGGATATCAAGTTAATGCGTATGCGCCGTGCTATTTGGTTTGCACAGTGGCAAATCGTTTACGATTTGTATGATCATTTAACCGTTAAAGATAAAGCAGAGATTAACTGGAAATATTGGAAAGCTCGTGCAGCTTTTGAGTTAGGCAAAAAAGAGCAAGCTCATACTCTTATGAGTAAGGTTGCAAAAGACAGAAGTTTCTTTGGCTTTTTAGCCGCTCAAAAACTAGGTAAAAAGTTGCCATTTAAACATGAGCATCTATCAAAGACTGCTAAGTGGCCTGATAGTGTAAAGAATAACCTTGCAGCTATAAGATTCTTTGAGTTTCAAGCTATGGAGGATAATAATGCCTCTATTGAGTGGCGAGAAGTAGCTAAATACGGCACTAATGATGAAGCTATGATGATGGCTGAGTGGGCTTTATCTACAGGACACATCAACTATGCTATTCAAAGTGTGATTGCAGGTAAAAGGTGGGATGCTTTAGACTACAGATTCCCAAAACCATTTTTAGATTATTATCAGAAGTACTCTAAATCAACTAATGTACCATTGTCTTTCCTATACGGTATTTCAAGACAAGAGAGTATGTTAAACCCTGTGGTAAGATCTCCTGTTGGTGCTGTAGGTTTAATGCAGTTAATGCCAAATACCGCTAAGATGGTTTCAAGAAAGAACAGCTGGCCTTACAGAAATGAGCGCGATCTTATTGATCCTGAGAATAACATCCGTTTAGGCTCCGCTTACTTAAGAGAAATGCTAGGTAAGTTTGACAATAACCGTATTCTTGCAGCAGCTGCTTATAATGCAGGTCCTGGTCGTATCGGCATTTGGAAGTCAAAAGATGGCTATACCCGTGATGCTGCAATGTATGTAGAGAATATCCCATTTACGGAAACAAGAAAGTACGTACAGAACGTTTTACTTTACGACGTAATTTACAAGAAACTATTAACTGGTGTTGAAGATCCTCTGTTGAAAAAACATGAGTTAGCTTATCATTACTAAGCAAAAATCTTTACAAATCAACAGAATTTGATATTATATTTCACGGTTGCCCAGGTGGTGAAATTGGTATACACGCTACCTTGAGGTGGTAGTTCGCGAGAGTGTGGGTTCGAGTCCCATCCTGGGCACCATTCCTAAATTTTCTTACCTATCCTAACCTATCCCAAAATTATTTAAAACTCGCATTCTGATGGACTTTAGCTTATACTTAACTTATCCTAACTTATCCTAACTTAATCATACAATAAAGATAAGTCACTCCAAAGTCACTCTTTATATTTTTATATTTGGAGTGACCAAA
>JAEWPL010000108.1 GCA_023460615.1 Pseudomonadota bacterium
CCATAGGAGTCCCATCCTTTGGCGCTAGTATCTTACGTTTTTATGATCTTGAAGGAATACCTTTTGAGATTGCTTCTTTTAAGTGTGAAAACCAAGGCTTTGTAGCAGAGAATACCGCCTCCCCATCAGAGCTTTTAGTAAAGCAAAATTATGGTGCTACAACTACAACTTTAGTAGTTAACCTTGTAAATTATGACTCTCCACTTATCTTTACCTTAACGCCTGTTAAATTAAATAGGCAAGAGGTAGCTATCAATACCATTTTAAATTCTATTAAAGTGCCTAGTGTAACTAATGCGCAAGGTTATATTTATCCAAAATTACAAAAGGTTCCAAAGTCAAATCCTAATGCTCAAGTGGTAAAATTTGATAAAGATGCGATAAGCAAAGTTGAAGAGACTTTAATTGATGCAGTAAGAGGTATCAAACAAAATGCTCAATAAAAGCTGTCTAGCATTTTTATTAGCTTTTTTAAGTTTTGAAGCTACGGCTGTACAAATGCAGTGTCATGGCAATGCAACTCATTGGAGAGATATTGCCTATAGCAATGGTGTCATGAGTAAATATAAGGACGTAAGAAACTGCATTGCTTGGACAGCTTATCAATTTGATCTGCCAGAAGAGCTTTTATATTCCATGCTCTATGTAGAGCGCGGTCCTGTAAATGGAAAGTGTCGTACTAATAAAAATGGCACTCAAGATTGCGGTCCAGCTCAAATAAATGACGTAAGATTAAAAGAGTTGTCGCAATTTTCACTCACTAAAAACGATATCAAGAGTAAACCTTGTCATAATGTATGGGCAATGGGGTATTTATTACGCCGTGAAATAGAAAAAGCTAAAGGTAGAATTTGGCTTGGGGTGGGCAATTACCACTATCACTATAGTGTTAATCAAAAGATCCACAACCGCTATGTTGGCAAAGTTAAAAATGCTTGGAAAAAGCTAAATAAAAAAATTGATACCTACTGTAAACAAAACTAATGTAGGAGGAACACAGCATGAACGTTTTTCATAATATTTTAGTCATTATTGAGCCTAAGAATTTTAGGCAGCCTGCCTTAGAAAGAGGTCTTGCCCTTTACAATTATGCCAAAACTCATGCTGAGCATTTAGGTCAAAACAGTGAAGTTAAAATCACTGCTATTTTACCTATTGAACAAGGTTCATTTAATTTAACCTCCTTTTTAGCAGTCGATAAAGATCAGCTAAAACAAGATTTTTTACGCAAACATGAGCAATGGCTTAAAGCCTACCTCTCCATTCATGCTATGGGAGTAAAGGTTGAGCCTAAAGTAATTTTTACTAAAGAAATTGGTAAACAAGTAGTGGAAATTGCCAAAGAGCAAGGCTGCGATATCTTAATTAAAACCGCTGATGTTCACGGTTTGTTTGACAGTTTTATCTTTACCCCTTTAGATTTACAAATGCTCCGTCACAGCCCTATACCTGTATGTATTGCAAAAGATCATATGTTTGAGCCTACAGGTACCATTGCTGTAGCTATTGATTTAATTGATCCAAAAGATACTATCTCACGTCTTACTAATTTAAGGTTATTAAGAGAGGCTCAAAAGCTTTCAAAATTTACTGGTTGTAAGATTGTCCTCATCAATGCCATAGCTCCATTTTTACCTCCTACAGCTGTAGATATGCCAGGCTTTGCCCCTGAGAGTATGTGTAAAGATCAATTTAAAGAAGGTAAGAAAATAGCTCTAGAGTTTGCCTCTCGTCATAAGGTAGCTCCAGAGGATTGCCTTATTGAAGAAGGTAACATCGAGGATGTTATCATACATCAATGTCAAAAAGTAAAACCAACTGCTTTATTTATAGGCACTAGTGCAAGACGTGGCGTTGCTAATATCTTAGTTGGCAATGTCTGTGAAAGAATTTCTGAAGAATTAAGTTGTGATGTAGTAGTAATCACTCCTAAAGCTGTGGTTAGAAATTTACCTACTACCACCCCATCAAAATCCGTTGAATAATCATTATGAAGAACGATACCGATTTTCCAAAACAAGCCGATGAATATGCTCGTAATGTAAGTCCTTATTTTAATCTTGAGGATAAGCAGGAGAAGTACAAAGCTGATAAGCTTTTTAAAAGATTACGTAGAAAAGTAGGTCATGCTATAGGGGATTATGGCATGATTGAGGAGAACGATAAGATTATAGTGTGCATGTCTGGTGGTAAAGACAGCTATGTACTACTTGATATGCTGTTATCTTTAAAGCGCTCAGCACCTATCAATTTTACTTTAATTCCTGTGCACATTGTGCCAGGTTTTCCAAACTCCCCTGAGTACCTGCTTGAAGATCACCTAAAAAAGGTTGGTCTTGAATATTACATGCTAGAGCGTCCTGTTTATGAAATCTGTAAGGAGAAATTAGGTACCACTACAGCTTATTGCTCTTTATGCTCAAGACTACGTCGTGGCTATTTATATTCATTTGCTCGTGAAATCGGTGCTACTAAGGTAGCTTTAGGCCATCACCGAGATGACAGTTTAGCTACTTTCTTTTTAAATCTATTCTATGCTGGCATGATGAAGGCTATGCCACCAGTACTTAGAAATGATAAAGACGATCTTACTGTGATAAGACCTTTAATTTACTGCAGAGAAAAAGACTTAATCACTTTATCTAAAATCAAACAGTATCCTATTATGCCAAAAGGCTTATGTGGCTGGGGTGAAGATCAAGAGCGCGCAAGCATGAGTAAGATGATTAAATCCTGGGATAAAGATCATCCAAAAAGAGCAGATATTGTTTTCAAAGCTTTAAAAAA
>JAEWPL010000109.1 GCA_023460615.1 Pseudomonadota bacterium
AGAATTCTTTATCTTTATAGATTTCTTTATCTTTGAATAACTCTATATGCTCTGATAAGTCATTAGGTGATTCATAGTTTAAAGACAAAAAAGTCTCAAACATACTCATGGTAAGAGTCTTACCAAATCTACGTGGCCTTGTAATTAAAAGTACTTGAGAGGAATCGTCTTGAAAGACGGACTTGATATATCTTGTTTTATCAACAAAATAATAGTTTTGTTTTACTATTGTTTTAAAGTCCTGTTTACCAGTTGGTAATTGTAACATTCTAGCTGTCATAACTAACTTATATCCTAAAATATCAGTTCTTAAGATAATTATAAAGTAAGCATTGCAAAAGTAAAATAGTGAGAAAAGCAAAGAAACGCCCATTTAAACCATTTGCCAAGAACTGACCATTACTTAGTAAAGCTTATGATCAAGTGACTTATAGTAGGCAAATAATTTTAGACAATCGTCATGATCTACACATAAAAGCTTTTTAGAAGATCCTTCTTTTTGACGTTCTAAAAATTCATAAAAGACGTTATCTCTAAAGCCTATATTCTCAGTATCAAAGCGATTGCAACCATAGTAAATCTTGTCAATATTTGCCCATAAACAGGCACCTAAGCACATAGGACAAGGCTCAGCTGTAGTATAGAGATTACAACCTTGTAAATCGTGAGATTGAAGGTTCTTACAAGCATCACGAATAGCTACAATTTCACCATGACTTGTAGGATCATGATCGATTAGTACTCTGTTATGACCTACACCTATGATATTGCCATTCTTTTCAATGACACAACCAAAAGGTCCGCCATGACCTGCTTCAATACCTTTTTTAGCTTCTAAGATTGCTTGTTCCATGAAAACTGAGGACATAAATCACCTTCTTAACTTGTTTTAACAGTAAAAATTATAGGAGATATTTTGAAGGTAGTGATAGGCTTTAGAGAAATTTTAACCTCTAAAGGTTTTAGCTTTAGAGGTTAAACGTAAAGAGTTTGCACTCTTCATCTCTCCTGCGGATTTAGGCTCATTGGCCAAGGTTTTATGTAACCTACTAATCTCTTAACGGACAGATGTGAAAAATCTTTAGCTTTTTCCATAAAAAAAGGCGACAAATGTCGCCTTTTTTAAAGCTTCAACCAATTACTTGTTTAAAGCTTGTGATACTTGAACTGCGATAGCTACAGTTGCGCCTACCATTGGGTTGTTACCCATGCCTAGGAAGCCCATCATTTCTACGTGAGCAGGAACTGATGAAGAACCAGCAAACTGTGCGTCAGAGTGCATACGACCCATAGTATCGGTCATACCGTATGAAGCAGGACCTGCAGCCATGTTATCTGGGTGTAAGGTACGACCAGTACCACCACCAGAAGCTACTGAGAAGTACTTCTTACCTTGCTCGATACATTCTTTCTTATAGGTACCAGCAACTGGGTGTTGGAAACGAGTTGGGTTGGTTGAGTTTCCAGTGATAGATACGTCAACGCCCTCGTGATGCATAATAGCTACGCCTTCACGAACATCGTCAGCACCGAAGCAACGTACGTTTGCACGCTCTGTATCTGAGTACTTAACTTCACGAACAATCTTTAACTCTGAAGTGTAGTAATCAAATTGAGTTTGTACATAAGTAAAGCCGTTGATACGAGAAATGATCTGTGCAGCGTCCTTACCTAAACCATTTAAGATAACGCGTAATGGAGTCTTACGTGCCTTGTTAGCATTACGTACGATACCGATAGCGCCTTCAGCAGCTGCGAATGACTCGTGACCTGCTAGGAAGCAGAAGCACTTGGTCTCATCACGTAATAACATACCGCCTAAGTTACCGTGGCCTAGACCTACTTTACGATCCTCAGCAACTGAGCCTGGGATACAGAAAGCTTGTAGACCAATACCGATAGCTTCAGCTGCATCAGCTGCAACCTTGCAACCTTTCTTTAATGCGATAGCTGCGCCAACAGTGTATGCCCAGCTTGCGTTTTCAAAAGCGATACCTTGAATATCTTTAACAGTCTGGTATGGATCTAAACCATATTGAGCACAGATTTCTTTACACTCTTCAACAGACTTGATACCGTATTGTGCTAATACGCCATTGATTTTATCAATACGACGCTCATAACTTTCAAATAATGCCATCTTTTAGTACCTCATTATTCCTTTCTTGGGTCGATATATTTAGCGGCATTATCCCACTGACCATAGTGGCCGCGGATCTTCTCAATTGCTTCTTTACCAGATAATTCTGGGTGAGCCTTTAATAGATCCATTAACTTGCCAAGATTTACGAATTCATAACCAACGATTTCGTTATCTTTGTTTAAAGCTACACGAGTAACGTAACCTTCAGTCATTTCTAGGTAACGTGGACCCTTTTCCTTAGTAGCAAACATAGTACCAACTTGAGAACGTAGGTTCTTACCTAAATCTTCAAGTGAAGCACCGATTGGTAAACCGCCCTCTGAGAAAGCAGTCTGAGTACGGCCGTAAACGATTTGTAAGAATAGCTCGCGGTATGCAGTGTTGATAGCATCGCAAACTAAGTCTGTGTTTAAGCCTTCTAATAGAGTCTTACCGATTAGGATCTCAGAAGCCATAGCAGCTGAGTGGGTCATACCTGAACAACCGATGGTCTCAACTAAAGCTTCTTGAATGATGCCGTCTTTAACGTTTAAGGTCATCTTGCAAGCGCCCTGTTGAGGAGCACACCAACCCACACCGTGAGTTAAACCGCTGATATCTTTGATTTCTTTAGCCTGAACCCACTTACCCTCTTCAGGTATTGGAGCAGGACCATGATATGCACCCTTAGTAACTGGGCACATGTTCTCTACTTCTTTAGAATAGATCATTGTGGTACCTAAATTTGAAATTTGATCGATAAATTAAGTTGTATTTCTAGCCATAGCTAAAATCACAAAGATTATAATACAAGCAAGTCCATTTTTCCAAAACTGACAACAAAAAATCTAGAAACTTAGTCTCAAATCTAAAATTTAAGACAATTTTTTTCTCAAAGAAAAAGGCTTATATATAGGAAGTTGCTACTAAAGTTTTGTTCAAATTAGTTTGCACCTTATGTGATCAAAACTGCCTATTTTATTATTCACAAGAGAAAAACAAGCTTTTTACACCTATTTAACATATAATTTGCTAAAAATTATCAATTAGTAACTCTCAAGGAAGTTCCATGTTAGAAACTCAAAACCCAAGAGCACCTCTTGCTCAAACCTTAAATAAGGTTCCATTCATACTTCAAATCATCATTGGTTTGTTACTTGGTATTTTCGCAGCTTACGTTTATCCTGATGACAAGACCGTAATTCCTACCCTAGGTACCCTATTTGTTAAAGCTCTAAAAGCTGTAGCACCTATCCTAGTGTTCGTGCTTGTAGCATCTGCTATTGCTAAGCATCAAGCAGGTCAAAAGAACAATATGAGACCAATCATTACCTTATACTTTGTTGGTATGATTGTTTCTGGTACTCTAGCTTTAGTAATGAGCTATGCTTTCCCAAGCACCTTCTCAGAGCTTGCAGCTAATGCTAACGTATCTGCTCCATCTGGCATCATTGAAGTTTTAGTAAACTTTGTAAACAATGCTGTTGAAAACCCTGTATCAGCTTTTATCAACGGTAACTATGTTGCAATTCTTGTTTGGTCTATTGCCTTAGGTTTAATGTTCCGTGTAGCTCACGACAATACTAAGCGCGTATTAGACGATTTAGCTACTTCCGTATCTGGCGTAATCAGAATGGTTATTCGTTGCGCTCCTATCGGTGTTTTTGGCTTAGTTTACTCTTCATGCACTCAAGAAGGAGGTTTTGCAAACTTACTAAACTACGTACATGTAATTTGCGTTTTAGTTGCTACCATGTTAAGCATTGCTTTTGTAGTAAACCCAATCTTAGTTGCTATTGTTACAAGAGAAAATCCATTCCCACTAGTATTAAAGTGCTTAGCAAAATCAGGTACTACAGCTTTCTTTACTAGATCATCT
>JAEWPL010000110.1 GCA_023460615.1 Pseudomonadota bacterium
TAATTGTAGTTTGGCACTATAATTGCAAAAGATAATTTAAAGAGTACTAAATTGTCAAAATTACTTAAAAGTAATAGGTGGAATGATGATGAATAAAAGATCATGGTTTAAAGGTTTAATTCTAGCAAGCATCTTGTGTGCAACAGGTGCTAATGCTCAGATTAGATATACCTCCTCAATTGATCCTGCCACCAAGAATTTGTGGTCGAACAATTCTAATAAAATGATCTGCTCTTTAATTTATGACATTCCTCAGTATGGCTATGCCAATTTTATGACATATTCTGGTAAGAGTTTGAAAACTGCGTTAATGATTTATCCTAAGTTAGGTATAGGTCAGAGTAGTACTATGCGATTTATTTCAAGTAAACCTGATTGGCATGCAAGCTCTAATGAGGAATTACTAGGTAAAATTGCTTTGTATCCAGGGTTTAAACCTTATGTAGGACCTACTTTATCCTGGAAAATTTTAGCTAATCTTGATAGAGGAAATCAGATCATGATGCCTTATACCGATGACAAGTTAGCTAAAGGCGAGAATATAATTCCTACTTTAAATCCTTTAGGTTTTAAAGCAGCCTTTAAAAAATATCTATCCTGCCAAGAGCAATTATTAAGAGTTAACTTTAATGACATCAAGATGATGCCTTTAGTCTTTAAGTTACATAAAGACGAGCTTACAGCTAAGTCTCAAAAACAATTTGATGAGCAGTTAGAGTACCTAAAGTATGACAAGTCAATTACTAAGGTAACTATAAGAGCCTATGCTTATGATATGAAGCAAAATGCTGACAACATTACGCTTGCAAAAGATAGAGCTCAAGTATTAAAGGATGCTTATTTAAAGATAGGAATTGCTGAGGATGTAATTGAGATTGTTCCTTTTAATAGCTTAACTTTAAACACTAAAGAAGAAAATCCTATTGTCGACGAGTCCGTAACAGCCCGTAATGCTTTAATTTCTTTAGAGCGCGATACTGCTTTAATCAATAAAGATCTTGAAGTTGAGGTTCCTGATGTAGGTGCTGATTCTATAGAGTAAAAGCTTATGAAAAATTTTGAAATAAAAAACAAATATTTGCAAAAGATATTAGCTCATAAAACTATTTTGCTAGTGGTTAGTTTATTTGTGATGTTTGTTGTAGGCTCCTATTTGTTTATAGGAGGTTATGTAAGGTGGACTAATGCTACAAGAGAGTACTATGTAGTAGCTGGACTTGAGTCTTTAGAAGATCACAATTTTCATAAAGCTCAATCTTTTTTCTTAAAAGCCACCAAGCAAGGTGCAACAGAGGCCTATCCATATTTAGCTTGGGTAAACGCTCACATTGGTAATTTTTCAAAAGCTCTAGAGTATTCCCGTCAGTGTGCAAAACATCGCGGAATTAGCTCTGCAAATGAAATTATGGGCTATTTAGCTTTATTAGGTTATGGTAATGCCCAAGGTGCTAATAGCGCTATCTTCTACTTTAATGAAGCCTTAAAAGATTATTCTGAGGAGTATTTAGCCTCTAACAATCCTTTGCTTAAGATGTATGAGAACTCTATTAACTATGCGATGAATACTCAAGACTATATTCGTATGGTAAATGAAGCTAAAGCAAAAGGATCTAAAAAAGCTATTCTAGCCCGTGGTGATATTGATTTTTTAGGCATGGAAAATGTGCTATCTCCTTTTAGTGCCACAAAGTTATATAACCGCGCTAAAGAGGATTCTATCCCTGGAGCTACTAGCAGATTAGCAGCTATCTATTGGCACGGCTATGGTGTAAAACGTGATATCAAAAGAGGTTATGCTTTATACAAAGAAGCAGCTCAAAACAACGATCCTGTAGCTTTATATTCTTTAGCTTTAATTTACCTAAGACAAGGTACTGTCGAGTCACAAAAAGAAGGCATGCGCCTTTTAAAGTTAGCTGCTAAAGAAAACTATGGTCCTGCTTTAACAGCAGTTGGCGTGCTTGCTTTAGCTAATGGATTTGAGAGTAAGAGAATTAGAGAGGCTGCTTGTGACATCTTTAAACAAGCCTACAATAAAGATGATTCAACCGGTGGTATTCTGTATGCCTTTATGATTTTAAATGGTTACGGTACAGGACTTGATAAAACCAGTGCCTATACCATTTTATATCGCTTAAAAAATCGTAAGGTTCAAGCTATTGAGCCTTTAATGCGCTATTTAAATTTTAGTCAGAAAACTGATTATAACCTATTGTTATCTCAAACTATTAACCTTTGTCGTTCTATCTATTTAGGTGAGGTAGCCTTTTCAGAAGGAGCCCCTGAGGCTCAAGCTTACATTGATGACTCAAAAGAGCGCAGTGGTATTGTGTACTACACTAAGATGAAAGATGATAAAAAACTTACAGAGGATTTAATTCAATTCTTAGGTCGTAATTATGTGTCAAATTACGATAAGGCAAATCAACTTACAATCTTAGGTCAACCTTTAGTTTTTGATGAGTTATACCAGATTTTAGATGTCTACAATCCAACCTCTGGCGCTAAACCATTTTTACCAAAACTAATTTTAAGGTTAGATGCAGCTTTGCCACCATTGCCAGAATCCTATGAAAAATATGGCTTTAATCTTGATGATATTAAAGCAAAACTTTAAACTAATAAGCTTGATAGAGATAAAGTGAAAAACAAAACTAAAGCTTAAAGTTAGCTTATATTCAAGATAAATTACTAGTATGTACGAGAAGTTTTTTTCCTTAGATGAATTACCTTTTGATGGATTACCTGATAGTCGTTACTATTATGTAGGCAACCTGCAACATCAAGCTTTAGAAGTTTTAACTAATAATTTATCAAGAAACGGTTCCATTTGTGTGTTATCAGGTCCTTCAGGATCTGGTAAGACCACCTTAGTGCGCATGCTGATAAGATCTTTACCTAAACGCATGCGTATTATTACCATTGACGATCCTAGATTAAATGAGCATATGCTCTTAGCTACCATCTTGCGTGCAAGTGGTGTGGTAGCAACCTCACTTGAATCTATTGCAGAGCTTACTTTAAAACTGCGTAAACTCTTAGAGCATTCTGTCTCCTCAGGTATTGTAACCACAGTTATTTGCGATGAGGCTCAAGGCTTATCTGATGAGGTTATTGAGCAAATTCGTCTGATTTCTAATATTGAAGGTGAACTTGGCAAGATGATTAACTTCTTGTTAGTTGGACAAGAGGATTTAATCAGTAACATTCAAAAGCCAATGCATAAGATGTTTTACAACCGTGTTAAAGCTTTTAGCATGATTAAAGCTTTAAAGCGAGAGGAAGTACAAGCTTATGTTAATTTTAGAATGCAGATTGCAGGTTGCCATGATCCTATCTTTACTAATCGTGCGATAAAAGCTTTATACAAAGGCACTAATGGTTTGCCTCGTGTAATCAATGCTGTAGCAGATAGAGCTTTATGTATAGCCTTTGAGCAAGAGAAAAAGACAGTTTCAGCTACTACTATTAAAAAAGCTATTGAAATTGTGCGTCATAAACGCAGTTTATTTGACATTGGCTTTAAGAATTTTATCAAGGAAAGTTGTATTACAGTCTTTGCTAAAATTCCTTTATTGCTAGCAGGTCTTTTAATTAGTGCACTAACCTTTGCTTTAGCCTACTTTTATCTACCACATTACATTGATTCACAGTCTATACAATCCTTATTAAGTAAAGATGAGACAGTAAAAACACAATATCAAAAGGTAATGCAAGCATTGATGCCTTTTAACCAAAAAGAGCATAAAGAGCTTTACGAATTTAATGAAGGTATAAAGCAGAGTTTATTCTTGTCAGACTCTTTAAATACCTTAATTAAGGTGTGGGGCTATGAGCGCTATGACAATTTGAAGGCTACTTGTGTTGATCTTGAGAAAGTAAAATTAAAGTGCAGTACTTTATCCTCAGATTTACAAAATCTAAAACTTATCAATCGTCCTGCGGTCTTGAATATGCGTACTGACGATATGATCCCTTACTATGTATTGTTAAAAAAATATGGGGCAGATACCTCAGAAATTATTGTAGGCAATAAATTGTGGGTAGTTAAAACTAAGTTTATTGAGCATTATTTTGATGGTCAGTTTACCTATATCTCCAAAGCTTTTTCATCAAAAGATAAAATAGAGGAGATATTAACTTTAGACTCTTTTAATCAAGCTTTAGAGCGCTTTAAGAGTTTAAATCCAAAGTTACTAAATTTAAAAGTAACCGATAAAAAAGATCTTAAAAAAGCCTACAGTGAATTTTTAAAGCTTGTAGATGATGACAATTTGTCAGAGTCTTTATTAGATAATGCGCAAAAGCAAGGTCCTACTTTAGATGATTAACGCTCAAGACTTATATCAAAAAGAGCTTTTAAAAGGGTATGGCTTTACAAAACTTAAAGCCTTAAGACTCTTTTTGTTCTCTTTGGTGTTTGCAAGCATTGGACTTTCTGTTTATTGTTTTTTAGCAGATCAAGCTTTTTATGAGGTGAAAAAAGAGGTTAAAAAAGAAGTAGTCGCCTCATTAACTAATCTTAATGCCTTATATCAAGATAACTACAACTATAGGGAATATTTAGTTGAAGCAAAAAGCTTAAAATTTAAAAGCGCTAATAAAATTGGACCTAAAGATTTAAGCCTTACAAGATACGCAAAATTAGAAGGTGTAAAGGGACAAAAAAGAAAGCTTAGTGCAAATCAATATGAGATAAGATTTGTAAGAACTGAATGATAAAAAAGCCTTCACATGTGAAGGCTTTTTAAAGAAATTAGACTAAAAGCGGTTCATCTTTCTCTTGCGGTTTGGACGTGGAATATACACGCAGATAATACCGATGATAGCACCACATAAAGCAATGATAGCGCCTTGTAACCACCAACGCATTTGCATGTCTAGCTCTTTAGTTTCTAGCTTATCAGCATAATCTCTACGAGTAGCATCTAACTCTTCAATTTGAGAGTTTTGTTTTGCTAGAGTCTCTTTTAATTGAGCATTTTCTTTTTCAAGCTTTTCAAGTTTTGCTTTAGCTACTTGATAGTTGTGTGCAACTTCTGAATCGTAATTCTCTAAACGGTTATTTAAATTAGCAATCTCACCTTCTAAAAGATCTACTTTAGCCTTACCACAAGGTTCAATTTGAAGATCTCTTGTTTGCATCCATAATTGCTTTTGACCGTTGTCTACTAAGGTAAATTTCTTATCAGGGGAGACTTTTACAAAGCTGTATTTGTCACCTACATGAGTAGCACCTACAATACGGCAATTAGAACTTGGGCAGGTACGTAACCAAACGTTTGCCATTTCTGATACGTAGACTGCATCTCCCTCTTGTAAGTCCTCAACTGCATCAGGTTTTTCAACTTTAATCCCAGTATCACTCTCTGTTTGAGTGTTATCTTGAGCTTGTGGATTAGTCTCATTAAGTGCAGTTGCACTAAAAGTTGTAAGCATTGAGCTTAGTAAAACTACTTTGCCAAAAGTTAATAACTTCACTTTTAAATCCTTAAGTACTTGTGTTAATTGCCACAATTTTAGCACAACTGAACAAATTAAAAGCTTTATCAAGCTCTAATTTGTTAAATTTTAAAGCAATTTTTAACTAACCTTAGCTTAGGAGTTTTTAGCTAAAGCTTCGTAATAGTACTTATGGTGATCAATATCACGTCTAAAGTGTTTGGTTGGCACAAAAGCTGTGATTAGAATTTCCTCATCAGAGACTACTAGAGTAAGTCGTCTTTTGTGTTCAAGTTTTTTTAAAGCTCTAAGTTTGAGTTTTAAGCGTTTATACTTGCGTTTGAGAGTCTCATAAGGCTCTGTTAGTAGCTTTTCAAGTTTAGCTTTTTCTTTTAAAGTGGCCAGTTGCTGCTTTAGGTTAAGCAAGGTTTTTTGAGTGATTTGAATGTGCTCATGAAAATCCTTGGTGGTAGCATCAATAGTAAGCCTATCTCCTTTTTGATCCCAATTACCAAATTTCAAACAATCATCAAAAGAAGTTTCTACCATAGCAACAGTGATGTTTCTAGCATTCATACGACGTAGTGCGTGATTTGAATAATTCATAGCCTGCTCCTTAGCAATTTTTCTTTTAATGATAATGAAAATTTAATCCTCACCTTACAATGTCAATTTTGACAAGTTAAAGTCAAAGTCTTTACCTTTAAAGTTTAAGTTTGCCTATCAAAGCTTAAGATTGTTTACAAAATGGTGCTTTTTTGATTTGAAACAAAGTATAAAATAAACTTATCAGTATACAATTAAAGTATAGGTCAGAATTTTGGAGTCGCACTATGCAGAATAAAGAAATTGAACTTAAATTTGGAATTGAAGGCAATCAGTGCAATCTTCGACAAATTTTTTCCAAAATAGGTACTGTTTCAGATGAGCAAGAATTACATCTTGATAACACCTATTTTGATACCGATAAAAAAGAGTTATTTGCTATCCGTGCAGGGCTTAGAATTCGTCATGCTGACAATTTCTCTGAGCAAACCTTAAAAGTAAAAGGACAGAATATTGGTGGCTTGCATCAACGTAGTGAATTTAATCTACCTATTGACAGTAGTGCAAGTGTCCCTAATTTAAAGGCATTTCCAAAAGATGCTTTTCCTGAAGATTACAATATTGACGATCTGCAAAAGCGCTTGCAAAAAGTTTGCAGAATTAACTTTACAAGAAAACTCTTTAATCTAAATGTTTTAGATAGTACCTTTGAGGTTGCTTATGACAGTGGTTATATTGAGGTTGAAGGTAATAAAAAATACCCACTAAATGAGCTTGAATTAGAGCTTAAAGAAACTTCTGTTAAAGACAATGATTTGTTAAAACTATGCTCTCTTGTTTGTAACTATCTTGCTCAAACACAGCTTCCTTTATTGTTAGAGCCATTTTCAAAGATGCATAGAGCCTCTTTATTACAACAAGGCAAAGTCATCTCCTTGAATTTAGCTCAATTTGACAGTCAAAATACCACCGTTAAAACCTTAACTAATCTTGTTGCAAGTTTTGAGCAGTTATACGGTTACTTTATTGTAAGTCGAGATGCTACCGTGTTAGCTTTGGTAAATTGCGTCTTGCATCAGTTATTAGAAGGCTTGAAAATGTTAAAACGCAAGCATCTTTTAGCCTTTGTCGAAGGTCAAAAAGAGCCTGTAGATTATAAAACTGATTTAAAAATCATTATTCGCTTGTTAAAAGATTTTTATAAAACCTCAAGTTGCTTTGAGAAAAAGCTATTAAAGGTAAGTTTAAATAATAATCAAAAACTTGTTAGTTATTGTGTAGAGAAAGTAAGGGAAGCAGAGAAAAACACTAAGTTGTTTTTAATTCCTTTAAAGTTACGTTTATTACTTTCACTGTTAGCTTAGATTTACTTTACAAAGTATTAGAGAACAAATGAATTTGAATTTACAGCCAAAATTAGATATGGACAGTAAGTTACCTGAAGTCCTTTTAAAAGAATCTAACAATCAATATGAGAGATTAAAGGGTAAATTAACCCCTGAGCAATTTAAAGCCTTTGACAGTAGAGCAGAGTTTAAAACCGTTATTGCCTTGTCTGATTTTGTTGCCAATACTATTTTTAGCTATCCTGATGTTTGTACAAAACTTGTAGAACAAGGGGCTTTAGATAGTGACACTTTCAGTTTAGATCCAAAAGAAGCTGTAAATTCCTATATTGAAGACAATTTATCTGAATTTGAATTAAAAAAACGCTTGCGTATTCTGCGCAGAACTAGAGCTATGGTAATTGCTTGGCGTGATCTTACAGGTAAAGCTTCTATTGATGAGGTTCTAGTCTCTTTATCTAATCTTGCTGAAGCAATTGTACTTAGAACTATCGATGTAGTAAGAGCACAGCTTAAAAACGCTTATGGCGATGCTGTAGACGAGGATGGGAAACCACTACCATTACTTACTTTAGGTATGGGTAAATTAGGTGGTCAAGAGCTTAATTTCTCCTCTGATATCGATCTTATCTTTGCTTATCCTTTTGAAGGGCAGACAACAGGCTCTGTTCGACAATTAACCCATAGAGAGTTTTTTTCACGCATTGTGCAGCGCACTGCAAACATGCTTTCAGATAAAACGGTAGACACTTTCTGTTACCGTATTGATTTAAGACTACGTCCTTTTGGTGATGCAGGTACCATTGTAAACTCCTTTGATGCTCTGCAAAATTACTATGAAACCCAAGGCAGAACCTGGGAGAGATACGCTTTAGTTAAAGCTAAGCTTTTAGGTGATGAGAGTTATTACTCTCATTGGGGAAGTGACCTAATTGATTTATTAAGACCTTTTGTTTATAGAAGATATCTTGATTACGGTGCGGTGCAATCCTTGCGTAAATTAAAGCATATGATTGAATCAGAGGTTCGTCGCCGTGCTTTAAAAGACAACTTTAAATTAGGTCAAGGTGGTATTCGTGAGGTGGAGTTTATTGCTCAAGTCTTTGAGCTGATGCGTGGTGGAAGATTTGTGGAACTACGTGATCGCTCCTTGCGCAGTACCTTAAAACATATAGCTAATCTTGATTTGATCCCCAAACAGATCTGCAAAAAGTTAGATGACTGTTATGTGTTCTTACGTAAAACCGAGAATATCATTCAAGAGTTTTCTGATAAACAAACTCAAAGCTTACCAGATAATGAAAAGGATATTGCAAGGCTATTAGTCTGTCTTGGTTATCAGGATTATGATACCTACAAAAAAGATCTTGCCTATGTTATGGAATTTGTCCATGGTGAGTTTAAAAAGGTGGTTGCAGATGAAGAAAGCAATCACGAGGACTTTAAGAACTTTGATTTATGGGAAGCTAATTTAAGTGTTGAGGAGCTTGAAGCTGAATTACAAAAATATCTTGTAAATCAAGCTGAGGCTAAGCCTTTAGCTTTAGAAATTATCAATCTTAAAAACACTTTAACTAGAATGCCGGTTGGACCTGTAGGTCGTGAGACTTTATTAG
>JAEWPL010000111.1 GCA_023460615.1 Pseudomonadota bacterium
CAGTGAAGTTATTTGTGAGGCGGTAGAATCGATAACCAAAAGACAAATTACCTTTTTAACCAATGTCAGAGCAGAGCGTTCAAAATATTTAAAACTTGCAAAAGAAAATGCAGAGGCAAATTTACTAGCTAAATTGTCAGATAAGAATACTGCAAAAAAGAGAATTGAATCTCTTGAGAAAATACTAAATCTAACCGGCATTGAGCATATGGAGTGTTATGACATCTCTCACACTCAAGGTGAGCTTACAGTAGCTTCCTGTGTAAATTTCAACAGGGATGGTCCTGACAGTCAGTATTACAGACGCTTTAATATTGAAGGTATTACTCCAGGTGACGACTTTGCTGCTATGCATCAAGTCTTAGAACGTCGCTTTAAAGATCCTACTAAAGGTTTGTTACCTGATCTTATCTTTATTGATGGTGGCAAGGGTCAATTAAAGCAAGCTGAAGAGGTGATCTCAAGGATCTTCTCACAATACCCTGAATTGACTCCACCTTTAATTATGGCTGTTGCCAAAGGTGAGGGGAGAAAAGCAGGTTTAGAGACCCTGATAAAAGGCTACACCCACGAAGAGTTTCATTTAACTTTAGATGATCCTGCCTTGCAACTAGTATTACATATCCGTGATGAATCCCACCGCTTTGCGATTACTGGTCACAGATTAAGACGACAAAAGGCTCGTACACATAGTAGCCTTGAAGATCTTGAAGGTATTGGTCCAAAGAGAAGGCAAGCACTTTTAAAACACTTAGGTGGCATGAAAGAAGTATTAAACGCAAGTGTTGAAGAGATTAAGAAGGTACCTGGTATTTCTGAAACTTTAGCTTTAGAGATTTATGACAAGCTACACGGTTTGTAAAGCTAGAGTGGATAGCTCATGCAATCATTAGATCTGCATTAACGTTAAACGCTTTTAAGGATAAGTATTTAGAAAAAAGAAAGCCCTATATACAAGATATAGAGCTTTTTAAGTGATTATAGAATTTGATTAGAACTTGAATCTGTGTAAGATACCTAACAAGTTCTCTAGTAACTCATTAGACTTCTCAACTTCATCTTTAGCTTCGCTACAATCCTTAGATAGAGACTCAGATGCATGAGTAATATCCTGCATGTTGCCAGAGATCTCTGAGGTTGCAGTGGTTTGTTGCTCTGCAGCGGTTGCAATCTGAGTGATCTGAGCATTTACAGAGCTTACTTGAACTGTAATGTTGTTTAATAACTCTTCGATGGTGCTTGCCTCAGTTGCTAATTCATCCATGCTCTTTACAGAGGACTGCATAGACTCGTTAGCGGTATTAGCATTAGTTTGAATTTGGGTAACCATCTTAGTAATTTCTTGAGTAGAGCTTGATGTGCGAGATGCAAGGGCACGAACTTCATCTGCAACAACTGCGAAGCCCTTACCAGCTTCACCTGCACGAGCAGCCTCAATAGCAGCGTTTAGAGCTAGTAAGTTAGTTTGAGATGCGATGTCATCAATAGTCTGAACAATAGCACCAATCTTTTGTGCCTGATCTACTAAGGATTGAACATTTTCAGCATCTTGTTTTGACTTAACCACTTGATTCTGAATGCCTTCAATGGTTATCTGAACCTTACGTACACCCTCTTGGGTAGTTTGGTTAGACTCATTAGAATTTGCTGCAGCAGATTCACAGTTCTTTGCAATATCGCCAGTTGTGGATACCATCTCGTCAGCAGCAGCTGCAACGGTTAGGGCACGTGACTGAGATTCTTGAGACTTCTGATTCATATCGTTAGATACTTCATCAATCTTACGGAAAGAGTTCTCAATGTGCTCAGTTGCATCAGCAATAGTGTGTAAGTTTTGTTGCCAGTTTTGACGCATTACTTCTAAAGATTCTAGAAGTTTACCAAACTCGTCTTTGCGACCATGGCTTGTCATTTGCTCTGATAGGTTACCGTTAGCAATATGAGAAGCATGGGTTACAGCATAATGTAGAATGCCCACAAATGACTTTGGTAACTTGTAAGCAATTACGCTTGAGAAAGCAACTGCAATTAAAACACAGATTAGAATGATAACAATTGGCTCAATTGTAGTTAGGGATTTAACTTCAGCGTCAACTCTGTCTAAGTAAGAGCTTACTAAATCGTTGATGATTACAAAGGAATCATTGATAGCAGGGTAGAACTCTTCGTTATAAGTTTCACGAGCATCACGAGAGTAACCTCTATCAAACATTTTTTCCATTTTGTTCTTGTACACATCAATTGCTTTTAGTACATCAGCTTTTAATTGCTCGAACTTCTTAACATCTTCAGGGTTTTGTAATTCAACTGCATTTAAGTCATTCTTAACAATTTCGATGTCTGCATCGGTTTTTGCTGCCTTGTCTTTGTCATAAGCACCAACATCGTTAACAAATAGCACAATGTCGTCTCTGAATCTTGTTACTGAACGTGATACCGCTACCATTTTAGCGTATCTATCCTCAATAACTTGTTGAGCATAAACTGCCACATTTCTTGAGTTATTCAAGGTAACAATTGAAACAATAGAAATGATAATGGTAAGTAGGATTAAAGTACCTAAAGCTAAACCAAGTTTAGCTTTTACTCCTAAAGATGATAGTGCATTCATAGTAATAATCACTTATTTAAAAAATTAAGATACACATAAACTTAAACGGAACAGAAAAATTCCGTAACCGTTTTCTTGATTATAGCAAATCAATTTTAAATCAAAGTTAAATTGCTTCAATATGTTGATATAAAGCCGATTTAAAATTATTTTTTTATATAAACCTCACATTTTTATCGATCTAATTTGATTTTTCTTTAATCAAGAATGGCTAAATTTTAAGGTTCAATTTTGATCTTGCTTACAAATTTTTAAAGGAACAACTTTTTTAAACGGTTTGTTTAATCAAAGCTATCTTTAAAGGAGTGAGTAATTGTAAGAAAAATTAAGAGATAAATTAGGAAGTTAGATGGAGTAAGCTCAAGGCTATAGGAAAATAAGCCTTGAGCTTTGGTAATGTCAATTTAGTGAGCCATTACATATTTTACAAACTTAAGTTTAGTTGCATCGTCTGCTTGATTGTATAGACGTACTAACTCATTGTAGCTTGCAGCATTTGCTTTTGTTGATTTACCAGCAGTTGAGGTAGTCATGGCACTAGTATCACCGCCCATTGGCTCTAGACCAACAGAAGGTTGTTCATTTACTTGATTGTCATAAATGCCACCAGTGGTTGCACGAATAGTAGGTGCACCAGCTTTTGACATCTCAAGACCACGGTTAGGACCTGCAACATAATCAGGCTCATATAATCTGTTTAAGCTCTTTAACTCATTGCGGTAATCACGCATCATGCTAAAGCCTTGATCAGAGGTTAGAATGAAGTAAGAAGCCTCATCCTTACCTAAAGTACGTCCATTGTTGTCGTTGAAGGTGGTGATCTTTTGATTAGCAATGTAGGTGTTAGCTTGAGACTCACTTAGTGGCTTTCTGTATTGGAAAGTTACTACTTGATCGTTTTTGATATTCTCAAAGTTTAAAACTAAAGGATCAAGTGATTGAACAAGTCTTGAGTCAGAGCCGTTTTTAAAAGTATCTTTAAATACTACTACGATTTGGTGCTTACCAGGAGTTAAGTTTACAGTACGGCTAAAACGGCTGTAATCAAAATCTGATTTACCATCTACAAGCTCTACATTGTAGTGCACAGGTACTTTAAAACCAGCATCAGCAAGGGCATTAAATGAAATTAAAGCACCTAGAGCTAGTAAAGATACTTTTAAAGATTTTTTTAACATTTTATATTCCTTAATCTAATTTCTAATTTTTTAGTATAGGTATTGAGCACCAACTATAACTTTATTCTCGTTGTAGCTCATATTCTCAATCTGTTTTATGCTATAGAACTTCTTAGCATGACCACCTAAATCCACTGCACCTTCTAAAAATACGTTGAAGGTTGGCATTATTTGATAATAGGTACCAAAGGTTAAATCGCTTAATAAATTAGTATCAGCAAAACGCTTTAAGCTATAACCTAAAGTGGCACTAAAGCCATTTTCAAAGTGGTAGTTTGCAATAGTTTCTAGTGCATAAAGGTGGTTAGTAAAATTGTCATATTTGGTTTGGGTGCCGTTTAGGGCAAGATACAAACCATCACCAAAATTACCATAAGTTATACTAAAGCCACGATCAATCTTGAAAGAAGGTTGCAGTACATTAGCAAAGGCATAATCTCTGTCAGAGCGGTGATACATCTTGATAAGATTATCGGTATAAAAAGCGCTACCGTCTGTTACATCTTTCTTTTTTAAATCGTAGTAAGAGATACCGTAGGCAATACCAATACCTGAACTTGTGGTAGTCGCAAGGGCAATGGCTGCACCATTTTTTAAATCTACATTACTGTCAGATACATCATCTACAGCAGTTTGATAGGATATTCTTAAATCAAAGCCCATAGCAGAGAGGGCATACATAAATAAACCTTGCTGATAATCTCCCCAAACATAGTGATCGTGAGCATAGGTATTTAATTGATTGTATACATCAGTTACACCAGTGATGGTGTAAAAAGCATTGTCACCACGGCCTAAGGTTAAAATACCGTATTGATGTCCATCAATACCAACATATTGACCTTTAGTTTTAAAATCGTCAAAGCCATTGCTGTCAGATGGCATCATCCATTCACTAAAAGCTACGGCATCAGCATGCTCATTGATAATAGTTTTACCACTAATACCAAAATTTACAGCTGTATGTAGGGTATTGTCATGGTTACCTTTTTCTTTAACACTAGTTAAAGCTCTAGCACCTCTGTCGTTGCAAACCATAGCAGTGATATCACCAAAAATATCTAGTTTGCTTTCATGATTGTCATAAATATTGGCACTGTAAGCAGAAAAGCTACAAGCGGTGGTACTTAAAATTGCTAAATAGAGTTTTGTTTTCATATATTTCTTTATAAAGATTATTAGTTAGCTTATTTTATCAAAAATAATGCTTAATAGCTCATTAACATCTTTTACTTTATAAGTTCCACCCCAAGTGTCCACATCAGGACACTCATAAATTCCATACCCCCAAAGGGCAATAGCACTGTCAGTGTGGGCAGCAGAAGCTGCTTTAATATCATTTAAATGATCACCTACATATAATGTTTCACAGGCTTTAACCTGCAATTTTTGCATAGCTGTAAGTATAGGCTCTGGGTGTGGCTTTGAATGCGTTAAGGAATCACAACCTAAAACTAACTCAAAATTTTTACAAAATTCAAATTTTGATAAAACTTTATCTGCCATGTCTTTATATTTATTAGTAACTACAGCTGTCTTTATACCATTAGAATGTAAAGTTTTGATTAAGTTTTCAATACCATCAAAAGGAACAGTAGTATCTGCTATATGTTCTTTATAATAGTTTGCAAAGCAATCTCGCATATAGGTTTCAATACCGCTTGTCTCCCACAATTCTTTTTTAACCCCAAGCTTTAGCATTTCACGCATACCTGCAGTAACTTTAGTGCGCAGTAATGCTTCATCAAGGGGAGCGTAGCCATATTTTTTTAAGGTATAGTTGCAGGCTACCATGATATCTTTAGCGGTGTCTAACAAGGTTCCGTCTAGATCAAAAATAACAGCTTTATAAATCATTTAATTTTGTAAGTTTGTAATGTAAAATATTGACCTTGGAATTTTGGTCTTTGTTGTCTTTTTTATACAGTAAGGCTTCTATGATTGATACTAGCACAATTTTAGATTTTGATAATCGTGTAGAGCAAATTAAATCTTCAATTAAATCAGTAAAAGATTTTCCTATTGAAGGTATTTTGTTTAGGGATATTACAACTTTACTTGAAGATCCTAAAGCTTACAAACAAACTATTGATTTGCTATATGAAGTTTTTAAAGATCAAAAAATCGAGGCTATTGTTGCAGCTGATGCTCGTGGCTTCTTATTTGGTAGTACTTTAGCTTATCTTTTAGGCTGTAAATTAGTTTTAGTAAGAAAACCTGGTAAACTCCCACGTCAAACCATAAGTCAAACTTATGATTTAGAGTACGGTCATGCAACTTTAGAGTTATCAAAAGAGTCTCTAAAAGAGGGTGAAAGAGTACTGCTAGTTGACGATTTACTTGCAACTGGTGGTACAGCAGGTGCCATGGTACAATTAGTGCGTCAAGTTAAAGCACAAGTAGTAGCTTTTGCTTTTGTCATCGAATTATTTGACTTAGGTGGCGCAAAATTATTAAAAGATCAATATAATGTTGATGTATTTAGTTTAGTAAAATTTCCAGGACATTAAAAAGTTCTATGTTACAAGAGTCTTCCCCATATCTAGCTTTAGCTCGTAAGTACCGTCCTTCAAATTTTGAGGATGTAGTAGGTCAAGAGCATGTGATTGCAGCTTTGCAACATTCTATTGATAACAATAGAATTCACCATGCTTATTTACTTACTGGTACTCGTGGTATTGGTAAGACAACCATTGCTCGTATCATAGCCAAATGTCTTGAGTGTGAAGGTGGTATTAGCTCTCACCCTCATTTAGATGGAAATTTATGCTCAACTTGTAAAGCTATCAGTGAAGGCACTTTCCCTGATGTAATCGAAATCGACGGTGCTTCACAAACTAAAGTTGATGACACCAGACAGTTACTTGAGAATACTCAATACCCACCGATGCAAGGTAGATACAAAGTCTATATCATCGATGAGGTGCATATGCTTTCACAAAGCAGTTTTAACGCTTTGTTAAAGACTTTAGAAGAGCCACCTGCATATGTTAAGTTTATTCTAGCAACAACAGATCCTCAAAAGATCCCAACTACGGTGTTGTCTCGTTGCTTACAATTTCAATTAAAAGCTTTATCCATTGACGAGATTGCAAGTCAAATTGAAAAGATCTCCCATAAAGAAGGCTTTACTTGTGAAAGTGAAGCTGCCATTTTAATTGCTCGTGCAGCTCGTGGTAGTATGCGCGATGCTTTATCTTTGTGCGATCAAGCTCTTGCTTTAGGTAATGGCAAAATTCTAAGAGATACTGTACTCTCTATGCTAGGTACTGCAAGTGATGAGTTAGTATCAGATATTTTAAGTTTACTTTTAGTAAACTCTAATAAGTCTTTAGAAGAAGTTCTTTTAAAGATCAGACAAATTAGTCCAAATTACAAAACTCTTTTAAATGATTTAGTAATTACTTTCCATGATCTAGCTTTATATCAGATGATGGGAAATGCAAAATCACTAAATGTATTTTCAATTCCAAGCGCTACTTTAGATAAGTATGCTAAGTTATTAAGTCCAAAAGCTCTGCAACTTTATTATCAAATTGCCTTGCAAGGCCTTGAAGAGTACAAGGTATCAAATGATGGTGCTACCACCTTTGAAATGGCAATCTTAAGACTTCTCGCGTTTACGCCCGAAAAAAAAAAGATTGGATAGGTGAGGAATTTGATATTCAGCTTGATGAATATCTAAATCCTGTTATCGATTTTGATACACCTGAGGATAAGCTAAAACAAGCTATTACAGCTCCTGTAAATCCTAATTTATCTACAGTTTTAGATCTTGAGGAAAAGGCTAAAGCCTTAGAAGAAGCTGTTGCAAATCGTTTATCAACAAGCGAAAGTCAAGCTCAGGCTAATCTTGAGAATACTTTTAATCCTTCAGTTCAAGAAAAAGAAAACGTTAATGTAGCTGATACTGCTTTGCAAAATGCCACTGAGGTTTTAGCTGAGCCTTCCTTGCAACAAGACAATACTCTAGATTTTAAAGAAAGTGCTTTAAACACTTCTATTGCGGTCAATGTAGCGTCTCAAGATAATAAGCTTACAGAGAGTTTAACCACTGAAACTTCAGTTGAGCAAGTGACTGAAGCAAAGGCTCAAACTTTAAGCTCTGTTGCTGATACTAATGCTGTAGCGCATTTATCTTCCTTTAATCAAGATAGTGCAGTAAGTACTGCTACTCAAAAGGTTGAAAGCTCAGTAGTGTCAGAAGCTCAAGTAGTTGCAGCTCCAAAAGAAACTCCTAAAACTTTTGTTGAGAGTCAAACTCCTGAAGTTTCTTCTGAAGTTACACCTGTTAAAGAGGTAACAGCCTCTGAAGGTGTTACAGCCCAAAGTACAGCACCTATAAGTTCTGCTGCTAATAAAGATTTAGATTTACTTATCCTCGCTCTTGAAAATCAGCAATCTAAGATTGTTACTAGTAATAGAGCTAAAGATGGTGTTTATTCTAAGGTCTTAAATCAAATTATAAAACCTAAAGCTTTAGATATTAAAACTCAGGTAGATGCACCTACTAACACCAATTTAACTCAAGTAAATTTAGCTCAGAGTTTAAATCTAAACGTATTTGCTAATGAGAATTGTCAGGT
>JAEWPL010000112.1 GCA_023460615.1 Pseudomonadota bacterium
ATTTCAAATTAACTAGAGAACAAGAATTAGTACAACAAATGGTTAGAGATTTCGCTGTTAATGAAGTTAAACCAATAGCTGCTCAAATCGATGAGACAGAAGAATTCCCAATGGAAAATGTTAAAAAGATGGGCAAACTTGGAATGATGGGTATTCCATTTCCAAAAGAAGTAGGAGGAGCTGGCGGTGATGTTTTATCATACATCATAGCAGTTGAAGAATTATCAAAAGTTTGTGCTACTACAGGAGTTATCCTTTCAGCTCATACTTCATTATGTGCATCAGTAATCAACGAAAATGGTACTCCAGCACAAAAAGAAAAATATTTAGCAGACCTTTGCTCAGGTAAGAAAATCGGTGCTTTCGGTTTAACTGAACCAGGAGCAGGTACAGATGCGGCTGGACAACAAACAACTGCAGTTCTTGAAGGTGACCACTATGTATTAAATGGTTCAAAAATCTTCATAACTAATGGTGGAGTTGCAGAAACTTTCATAATCTTTGCTATGACTGATAAGAGCAAAGGAACTAAAGGAATTTCAGCTTTCATAGTTGAAAAAGATTTCCCAGGATTCTCAGTAGGAAGCCTTGAAAATAAGATGGGTATTAGAGCATCATCTACTACAGAACTTATTATGGAAAACTGTATAGTACCAAAAGAAAACTTAATCGGTAAAGAAGGTAAAGGATTCGGAATCGCAATGAAGACTCTTGACGGTGGTAGAATCGGTATTGCTGCTCAAGCATTAGGTATAGCTGAAGGTGCTTTCGAAGAAGCTGTAGCTTACATGAAAGAAAGAAAACAATTCGGTAAACCAATCGCAGCATTCCAAGGTTTACAATGGTATATTGCTGAAATGGATGTTAAGATTCAAGCAGCTAAACATTTAGTATATAAAGCAGCTATGAACAAACAAAACGGAGTTCCTTACACTGTAGATGCAGCAAGAGCTAAGTTATTTGCAGCTGAAACAGCTATGGAAGTTACAACTAAGGCAGTACAAATTCTTGGTGGATATGGATACACTAAGGAATATCCATTAGAAAGAATGATGAGAGATGCTAAGATAACAGAAATCTATGAAGGAACTTCAGAAGTTCAAAAGATGGTTATCTCAGGTAACATTTTAAGATAGGAGGATGTTTTGAATGAATATAGTAGTTTGTGTTAAACAAGTTCCAGATACAACAGCAGTTAAGATAGATCCAGTAAAAGGAACATTAATAAGAGATGGTGTTCCATCAATCATGAATCCAGAAGATAAACATGCATTAGAAGAAGCTTTAGCATTAAAAGAACAACTTGGTGGTAAAGTAACTGTAATCAGCATGGGTCTTCCAATGGCTAAGGCAACACTTAGAGAAGCATTATGTATGGGTGCTGATGAAGCAATCCTTTTAACAGATAGAGTTCTTGGAGGAGCAGATACTCTTGCAACTTCAAAAGCAATCGCTGGTGTTATAGCTAAGTTAGACTATGACATAGTATTTGCAGGTAGACAAGCAATCGATGGAGATACAGCTCAAGTTGGACCAGAAATTGCAGAACATTTAAATATTCCACAAGTAACTTATGTTCAAGAAGTTAAAGCTAATGGAAATACATTAACAATAAACAGAGCATTAGAAGATGGACATCAAATAGTAGAAGTTAAAACTCCATGTCTTTTAACAGCAATTGAAGAATTAAACTCACCTAGATACATGAGTGTAGGTAGAATTTTCGAAACTTCTGATGATGAAATCAAGGTATGGACTGCTGATGATATCGACGTAGATAAGTCAGAATTAGGATTAAAGGGTTCACCAACTAAGGTTAAGAAATCAATGACTAAGGAAGTTAAAGGTGCTGGAGAATTAGTTGAAAAACCAGCTAAAGAAGCAGCAGAATATGTTTTAGGAAAATTAAAAGAAAAACACTACATCTAAGATAATAGGAGGGGAATTTAATTATGAATATAGCAGATTATAAAGGCGTTTGGGTCTTCGCTGAACAAAGAGAAGGCCAATTACAAAAAGTATCTTTAGAGTTACTTGGAGAAGGTAAGAAAATAGCTGAAAAATTAGGCGTAAAATTAACAGCCTTATTATTAGGTAATAACATAGAAGGATTAGCAGATACATTAACAGCTCATGGTGCTGATGAAGTTTTAGTTGCTAACGATCCAAAATTAGAACACTATACAACAGAAGCTTATACAAAAGTTATCTGTGATTTAGCTGAAGAAAGAAAGCCATCTATATTATTTATAGGAGCTACTTTCATCGGAAGAGACTTAGGACCAAGAGTTTCAGCTAGATTATCAACAGGTTTAACAGCTGACTGTACATCATTAGATGTAGATGTTGAAACAGGAGATTTATTAGCTACAAGACCAGCATTCGGTGGTAACTTAATGGCTACAATAGCATGTCCAGAACATAGACCACAAATGGCAACAGTAAGACCAGGAGTATTTGAAAAAGTTGAAACTGCTTCTACTGATGCTAAGGTTGAAAATGTGGAAGTTAAATTAGCAGATTCAGACATAAGAACTAAAGTATTAGAAACAGTTAAGAGTAAGAAGGATATAATTGATATCTCAGAAGCTAACGTAATAGTTGCTGGTGGTAGAGGTGTTGGTTCTAAAGAAAACTTCGAACTTCTTAAAGAATTAGCAGACGTATTAGGAGGAACTGTTGCTGGTTCAAGAGCTGCAGTAGAAAAAGGATGGTTAGATCCAGCATATCAAGTTGGACAAACTGGTAAGACTGTTAAACCATCAATCTATATAGCATGTGGTATCTCAGGAGCAATCCAACAC
>JAEWPL010000113.1 GCA_023460615.1 Pseudomonadota bacterium
TATATGTTTTGTTAGTAACAGCATAAGAGTATTTGCCACGTAATGCCCATTTTGGATCTGCAGTTATAGTAGCTACAAGTTCTAGCCAATCTTCTGCTTCAGCAGTTAAATCATCTAGTAGTTTCTTAATAGCATCTAGATCCATCTTTTCTTTTCTTTCTAAATCCGATAAAACATCATGATATTCAGATGGTCTAGCAACTGCTGCTATATAGAATTCACGTACACAATCAACTACAGCTTGGTATTTAATAAACATATAAAAAGGATAATAGTCATCTTTTATTTGTTCTGGTCCGCCAAATATAGTAGCTAGTTTTTCTGGTAATACATCTGATTCTCTACATGACCAATACTCTGCTATTAGACTTGCTTGTCTTATATGATAAGCTATATCTGCATCATCCAATGGTAACCCTCCTGCTAAGCTTTTTACGTCTTGTATTGTAACATACATTGGACTTAATGCAGTTGTTATTTTCATACTCTCCTTGGAACTAACAGTTCCATCTTCAAATTCAAAGGAAGGAATATTTAATGTGTACTCACTATTATCAAGTATTTCTACTTTATCATTATGTTGAAAGTATATTATATTTGGTTCATCTGGATCCACAAACATATATACAGGTATCTTTTCACGTCCAGCAAGTACTCTTGGTTCATCATCTGGAAACTCAAAATTAGCCATTATAAATCCCTCCTTGTCATAAATGTTTTTCCTATATACAATAAACCATCTTCAGTAAATTGTGATTCATCAGTTATATCTAATTTTATATTTTTATTGTATTCCACATAAAATTCTTGATTAGTCTTTCCTGTTTCTGATTTGTTTAGTATAGAAGGAGCTACCTCTTCTTCCTCTACAAACATATCTTCATAAGATAAGAAATCTTCGAAAGCTTCTCTATTAGATACAACGTTATCATCTAAATAACCAGATTCATCTTCTATTGGAGCTGTATAACATGTCTGGAATTGTACTACTTCAGTCCAATCGCTAAAGTAATTTTCTGTTTTTTCTAATCTAGCTCTTATATAGAATATGCCATGTTTCTTAACGAATAAATTAACATTAAGCTCGCTAGATTCAATAACACGAACACCATTTTCATCAATGAATTCATTTCCTTTTTCATCTGTCTTATAAATTATATTATCTTTTGATACCTCACCAAGTTCATATATGGAATTATTAGGCATTTCTACAGCTTCGCTGTCGTTAACTAAAATGATATCCTTATTAAAAAAAGCTATATCAGAAGAAATCTCGAATCTATATTTAGTTTCCGTATCTTCATTAGATATAGCTAATTTAATTCCTATAGGCTCATCTTTAGTTGTATGCAAATAAGGGTCTTTAGGTGAAATTATTTTAACTTCTCCCATAGATCCAAAATCGAAATAAATACGTTTATCAAAAGCATCTGTTAATACCCTTCCTAATTTATCTTTAATATCTCTTACTATTAGATAATAAGATTCATTAGGTGTAGGAAAATCTTCCAAATATATGTATATCTTCTTACCTCTTGTTTTTATTTTCTGTGGTAATTCAATATCAACTTCATTATTTATACTATAAACCCTCACTGTATCTAAATCTACAGTATTTGCATCAACATGAAAATTAGTTTCGATGATTATTGTTTTCTTAGAAAAATTAGTATCTATTCCAGTAATACAAAATACGTTTTGAACACTAGCCATTATTATCGTCTTCGGCCTTAACTTTTATAAGTTCAGCTACTTTAACAAGTGGATCAACAACGTCTTCTTTTTTCTCTTCAACTACTTCTTCTTTGTTCCCTTCTTCTTGTTTTAGTAACTTAGATTCATCTGGTCTTCTTTTAACTTTCTTTTTAGGAGTCTTTTCAGTCTTGACTTCTTCTATTGTTTCCTCTTTAATAAGAGGTTTTATTTCTTTTTCCTCTATAACCTCTACCTGTTTTATAACTTCATCTTTTTCAACTTTTACTATTTCTTGTGCTATTTGCTTTTTTATAGACTTTTTTACAGTTTCTTTTTTTTCTTCAGAAACTGGAGAAGGAAGTCTTCCTTCCTTCAATACCAGTTTATTTTGTTTAATTGCTTTACGTATATTTGAAACATCTTGATCATTATATACAAAACATTCTTTTTTAGATAAAGTTAAATATATATTAGTTAGAGGATCAAACCAACCAGCGTTGCCAGGAGCTAATTTAATTTTAGCTATAGCTCGTTTCATTGTATCACCTCATTTAAATATTAGTTAGTAGGTCTATCTGGATATCCTACACCTGTTTCAGTAGCTCTAACGTTGATAACAGGTTGAGCTGGATAAGATGGAGCAACTGCTATATTCTTAGCAACTGTTATAGCTCTACCATTGTTTAATAGTCCTATACCATATCTTTCTTTACATTTTAATAATTTGATATCTCTTTCTGGATCTACCCAGTTATCCATACTTAACTCTTCACGTTGTGCTATTATACCAACTTCTTCTCTATCTAAGCAGTACATATCAAATTTTTTACCCATTTTATCAAAATGAGTCCATGGAGAGAAGCTTACTGTTAATCCCATTACAGGTATTCTACCTTGTATTTGATCAGGTCTCATAACGAATTTTTGTCCATCTCCATTATTAGCCATACCAAATGCTGCTGGTGTACCTTGGATAGCTCCATTTGGATGTACATAATTTCCACCTAATGCACCATAAGTTAATCCGTTTCCTATCATGCTATTTCTAGCGAAAACAACCCAAACTAATGGATGCATTATAACGTCTGTAGGATTAAATCCTTGGCCTAATAAAGCCATTGCTAAATCTAATAAGTCTTCAACTGATAATGTATCATTATAGTTTCCGTCTTTTCCTAAACCAGTAGTTCCTGCTTCTGGTAATTGTTGTCTTAAATTATTATCAAAAATAGGTTTACCATGTTGTGAGAAGTTAGTAAATATTTGTTCTTCTTTTATTCTTCCCATTGCTTGACCCATTTTTCTTAAGTTTATACCAAGTATATCCCAAGAAGAATCATTTATAGCTTCTTCAGTCATTGAAACTCTAACACCGAATTTTTTAACTCTGATTTCTAGAGTTGCATTTTCTAAAGTGTTAACGTCTGCTCTTGATTCTTGGTATCTAGTACCTTCACCAACTTCGTAAGCTATAAGTTCACCAACAACTGGTATAACATATACAGCTGAAGCCCCTCCGTCTACTTTAACTTTTTGGAAGAATGTAGTACCTAAATAAGTAGGTTCCATTGCTTCTCTTAATTTACCTTCTATTACTTTTGGTATTAATTTTATAGTATCTGTTGTAGTTATTGCTTCCTTTATAGTCATAGCACCTTTAGAATAATCTCCATAAGCGTTTCTAACCATTTTTTCCATAGCATCGAAACCTTCTTTAGTTACTACGGGTGCTAATCCTTCAGAAACAGCTTCTTTTACATCTTGTTTAAGCTCATTTATTTCGTTTAAAAAGCCCATTAAACTCATATCTTATTTCCTCCTATCTGTTCCTATTTATTCATTAATATTTTTACAGTACCTTTGCATCCGTCCCAGTCTAAATTAGTTGGAACCCCTGCTTCACCACGTTTAACATATGCACCAAATACTGGGCATTTCATGTCAGCTACGTCTGCTACTTCTCTTTGTTTTATCATTATTAAACCTTTATGTAAATCTGCATAAACTATATCAAACTTACCACATTCTAATACTGCACCAGGTGCTAATGTTTCGTTTATTAAACAGCTATCTGCAGGATTTTTACCTATTTGTATTTTAACAGCTTCTAATTTAGTGTCTGGTAAAATAACAGGTATTTCTCTTCTTTCTGGATCGTCTATATCAACTTGATCTGCTAATACACCTATAGTAGAAACTTTTAATAGTGGATCTCCTGCTAATTCTATATCTCCTGATTTTAATGAAGAACCATATGCTTTTACTACTGCGTTAGCACCATCTAATAGACCAGGAATACCTCTGTCTAATCTGTGTGCTTCGTCAAATCTTCTGTTGTATAATCCTTCTCTAGAAGAAGCTAACATATGTAAATCGTTCATCATTGGAGTTCTATCATATGGATATCCTGGATATCTAAAATCTGATTGATATAAAGTTGGAGGATTTTCTACGAAATCTTCACCAGCTCTATTAGAAGTTGGATATA
>JAEWPL010000114.1 GCA_023460615.1 Pseudomonadota bacterium
AGGACAGCTTACCGATTAAGGTGTCCATTAAAGTAGCTTTAAGAATGCTTAAACTTTATTGGACAGATAAAGACAGTATTTCATCTTGGATCTTACTTTCCATCATTGTGTTTTTAACCTCTGGCGCCATCTATTTAGCTAAAGTCTTTAATACTTGGTATAAAGACTTTTGGGATACCGTGCAGCAATACGATTTGCCAGGTTTCAAATATCAGCTGATGATGTTTGCTATCCTTGCTACCATCCATGTGGTGGTTTCTGTTTACAACGCATATTTGCGTTCAAAGTTAGCTATCAACTGGCGTCAATGGCTTACTAAAAAAGTAATGCATGACTATTTAGGTGACAACACCTACTATAAAATGCAGCTAGAGGATAGAAAAACTGAAAACCCTGATCAGCGTATCAGTGAAGATCTCTCAAGCTTCGTGTCTTTATCCATAAGTCTAATCTTAGGCACCTTATCTGATTTAGCAATGCTTGGTACCTTTGCTGTAGTGCTTTGGGATTTATCCTATGCTGTAGATATGACCTTATGGAATGGTTATGTACTACATCTACCTGACGGTTATATGCTGTATCTTGCAATTGCTTATGCACTAATTGGTACCATCCTAACCTTTATCATCGGTAAACCTTTAGTACGCTTAAACTTTAGACAACAGCGTTATGAAGCTGATTTTCGTTTCTCTTTAATTAGAGTAAGAGAAAACAGTGAGTCAATCTCTTTATACCAAGGTGAACAAAGCGAAGAGCAAATTCTAAAACTTAAGTTTACTGATGTAGTAAAAAACTACGTGCGTTTAATTAAACGAGAAAAAGTTTTAGGCTTCTTTACTTTAGGTTATGCGCAAACTGCAGTGATCTTCCCAATGCTAATTGCAGCACCTATGTACTTTGCAAAAGTAATTACCATAGGTAGTATCATGCAGATTAGCTCAGCCTTTGGTAAAGTGCAGGATTCTTTATCTACTGTAATTCAAAGTTTCTCCTCATGGGCAAGCTACAAAGCTGTAGTTGACCGTTTGGCTTTATTCTTTGATTCAATGGATGCAAGTACTCAAATTGAATGCTTAAAATCAAAAGATACAGTAAAAGACTTTGCGCTTGAGCATTTAGAAGTTAAAGATCCTAAACAGGATACCCTCTGGCAAGATCTGTCAATTAACTTAACTAAAGGTCAATCTCTACTTGTAAGAGGTCCATCAGGCTGTGGTAAGTCAACTTTAATTAAGACTATTGCAGGTATCTGGCCACATGCTACAGGTGATATTCAAATTCCTACAAAGGACAAGGTACTGTTCTTATCTCAAAGACCATATCTTCCACAAGGTAGTTTATTTGATGCGGCTTGTTATCCTGGTGAAAAACAAGACGAATCAAAAGTTGCAAAGCTATTTGAAGAACTACGTTTAGATTATCTACTTAAAGATTTACATCGAGAGGACAACTGGTCATCAATGTTGTCTTTAGGTGAGCAACAACGAATTGCTATCATCCGTGCTTTATTATTAAAGCCAGATCTTTTAATCATGGATGAGGCAAGTTCTGCTTTAGATGAAGCTATTGAAAACACTGCTTACAGCTTAATTAAGCAGGAACTATCAAACTCTATCATCTTAAGTGTTGGACACCGTTCAAGCTTGATTAAAATGCACGATTTAATCCTCCTCTCAAAGGGAAGTGGTAAGTGGCAGCTTGAAAACTCTAAAGAGTTTGTTGAAGGTTAAATAAAAAGCCCAAACTTATGTTTGGGCTTTATTAAAGAATTAACGATGCTTTCTTCTATGGTTAGAAGCTAACTTAGCCATACGACCAGTTAACTGTTCAGATGGTCCAAACAATGGTCTTTCACCTTTTAGGAATTTATTCTCGTAATCGTCAAGAGCTCTTGTAACAAGCTTATATAGACCGACTACTGCAATAATATTAGGAATAACCATTAAGCCATTGAACATATCTGCAAGCTCCCACACAAGATTTACCTTTAGGTAAGAGCCCGCCATCAAGAAGCACAATACAATCACAGAGAAGCTATTTACAAACTTGTAGCCAAAAATGAATTTAACATTTTGAACTGCAAAGAAATACCAACCTATGATAGTGGTAAAGGCTGCAAAGAATAGACATAGTGCAACAAAGCCAGATCCTGCTGGACCCATACCTTTAACAAAGGCAGATTGGGTAAGCTCAATACCTGTCTTTGTACCATCTAAAGATCCTGTAACTAGGATAACTAAAGCGGTAGCAGTTAACACTACGAAGGTATCAATACATAGACCAATCACAGCTGCTAAACCTTGCTCTACAGGGTGTTTTACTCTAGCAATAGCGTGAGCATGAGGTGTAGAACCCATACCAGCTTCGTTAGAGAATAAACCACGAGCAACACCATAGCGAATAGCCTCTTTTACAGAAGCACCAATCACACCACCTGTTGCAGCGGTAGGATCAAAAGCTCCTATGAAGATAGATTCAATGGTTGGTATGATGTGGCTAGCAAAGGTACACATGATGTAGATTGCACCTAACACATACACTGAGGCCATAAATGGAACCATCTTCTCAGCAAATCCTGCAATACGCTTAGTACCACCAATGAAGATGAAACCTGCTAGCATGATTAACACAATACCAGTGATATGAGTAGGTATTGAGAAAGCTGAATTAAAGGCTGTTGAAATAGAGTTTGCCTGTACCATGTTTCCAACAAAACCTAGGGCAATAATAATTAACACTGAGAACAGTGTAGCCATAGGCTTGCTGCCAAGACCGTGGGTAATATAGTAAGCAGGGCCACCAGTGATATGACCTGAAGAATCTTTTGCTCTATACAATTGAGCTAAAATTGCTTCAGCAAAAATAGTTGCCATACCAAAGAAGGCTGCTAACCACATCCAGAAAATAGCACCAGGACCACCCATTGCCATAGCGGTTGCGACACCAGCTAAATTACCAGTTCCTACTTGAGCTGCAATGGCAGTTGCAAGTGATTGGAAGGAGGTCATTCCGTGGTTACCTGCTTTTTCACCGTTGAAGGATAAACCACCAAACACATGTTTGAAGGCACGTCCAAATTGACGGATTTGAACAAAGCGTAATTTAAAGGTAAAGAAGATACCTGCGCCTACCAGAACTGGTATTAGACACCAAGGCCCCCAAAGGATGGAGTTGATGTCTGATACGACTTGAGTTAAAGAATCCATTTGATCCTTATTCCTTTTTTCTGATGTTAAAAAAATTAAGCAGCGGATGCTGCTTAAGTCGAAGTGTATTTTACAGAAAAAAGGATGCTAATTAAAGTAAACAGAAGAAAGTTTATTCAATTAAAGCTTACTTAGATAAGTGAGTATCATCATCTTCTTTAGTTACAGCATCTAATTTTGCGTGGAACTTCTTCTTTAAGAAGATAAAGAGGATAACTAAAGCTAATACACCTAAGATTAGGTAGATAATACCTTGAATATCATGAACATAAACCATGAGTAAATCTAGGTTGTGAGCAAAGAAATAACCTAAGTAAACCCATACAGGAACTGAGATTAAGGCTGCTAAGCCATCCATGATAATGAAGGTAAAGTAAGAAATACGGTGGCTCATACCTGCTACAAGGTAAATAGGTGATCTTAAACCTGGTAGGAATCTTGCGACAAACAATAAGCCTAAACCATATTTTTCAAATTTACGTTGAATTAAGGAGAAGCGTTGAGGTGTTACTAATTTACGGAAGGTTTTAATCTTTTGAATTCTATAACCAAAAATTCGTCCTGCTAAGAACATGGTGCTATCACCAAATAGTACACCAGCAAGACCTACACCTAACATAATATGAGGATCGATGCCTGCATCAAGACCTGAAATTACACCGCCTGATACTAATGTGATATCTTCAGGGACAGGTACGCCTAAACCGCATAAAACAAGGAATAAGAATACAGCAGCATACCCATACTCGGAGAAAAATCCCATTAAAAATTCTAGCACTTGTTAAAACCTCAAAATTTTATAAATCAAGCTCAATATAATAGCAGAAAATCACTGTTATTGATTAAATTTGTTGCTAAAAGTGCAGGTGATAAAAATCTTAAAGTATTAAAGTTTAAAGACAAAGTAATTTAAAGCAAAATTACTTTTTGTGATGGAGAAGATCTAGATTATTGATTAAAATAGACATTAAGAATGTTTGAATCAAAAGTGCTCAATATCAAGGCAAAATCAATGGCAATAAAATACACAAATCCTTATGGAGATTCTTCATTCGAAACTTTTAATAAAGAGAATGTAGCTTTCGTTGATAAAACAG
>JAEWPL010000115.1 GCA_023460615.1 Pseudomonadota bacterium
GTTACAGATTAGTGGCAAAAGCCCCATAGCTTGCTATGGGGATGAAAGCCACAAATGAACACTTTACAATAACAAATAAATATTATATACTATCAATAAATCTTGTTAATTTAGATTTAGTTAATAATAGCTAAATACAAATTTAATAATGTGCAAATCAAAGTAGCTAACAGCGATTAGGTGGTAGCTACTAAAAACACTAGGGGGACTGATTACGCCTCCTGAGAATTATCTCGAATACAACCAGCGCCTTAAAACAGCGCAGATGTGGTCAGAAGACTGCACGGTTGTTAAGTTCTCTGCTCTGACAGTAAGACTGTAGTACCAAAGTCTGAAAATGATGTAAGTCTACAGCAGAATGTCATCAGGTAAGAACCTCCATGGCTGCCATGGAGAGTAGTCAGAGTAATGTAAACAAAGTAGCCTACTAAGAATGGTCAGCTGCCACTTTTAAAGTGGCAGTTTTTAAATCTCATCTTAAATTACCTTACCTTTAATTAAAAACAAATTCAAGTTAAATAGCAGTTTTTGTCCAATTTTTAAGTATAAAAATACCTTGAAAAATAACTGTTTTATTAGTATCATTGCATAATCTTTGTATACGCAAAATTTAGGGCGTGTTTAGTATTATGTTGTTTCAAATTGCAATTGTAGTTTTACTTTTAGTAGCTGTCGCTATGATAGCTCTAATCCTTCTCCAGCAAGGAAAAGGCGCTGGTATGGGCGCATCTTTTGGTGCCGGTGCTTCTAACACCGTATTTGGATCAGTAGGCTCTGGTAACTTCTTAACAAGATCTACTTGGTTCTTAATTTTTGTTTTCTTTGGTATTTGCCTATTATTAGGTTACCTACAAAAGTCACAACACGAGCAAGTTTCTAACTTCTCTAATATTGAAGAGACAACAGAGCAAGCAAGTGAGACTCCTGTAGTTAACACCGATGCTCCTGTAGTAAATACCGATGCACCAGCTGTTTCAGAAAGCAAGACTGATGCTCCTGCAACTAAGTAATTAAAAAATTACCTATAGTTAGTTAAAAAGCTCCTTGTGGAGCTTTTTAACATTCTATTCACTGAAAATGTAACTAGAAGTTGGAGTTATCACCTCATCAAGTGGCATATCCCAACTTTCAACTGGTAGTCTATCTACTTTCTGAAAATCATAAGCAACACCAATGATCTTACATGTTGCTGATACCTTTTTGAGCATTCTGTCATAATAACCACCACCCATTCCCATACGGTTACCTTTCTTATCAAAAGCAACTAATGGTACTATCAGTGCATCAAATTTGTCTGGGGCAATTAAGTTTTCTGGTGTATTTACAGGCTCTAGGATGTGGTAGCGGTTTTCAATTAAAGCATCTCCTTGATTATAAGCGTAAAAGTCCATTAACCCACGCTCATGAATATTCATGTAAGGTAGAGCTAGGTAATGCTCCTCTAAAAGATAATCATTGATAGGTTTAGTTGAAAGCTCTCCAAATAAGCTTAAATAAGATCCTACTACCAAACGCTGATCCTGCTTAAAAAAAGCCTCATTTTTTAAAGTTTCAGTAACTTTAATTCCAGCTTTTACAGCATCATCCTCACTTATAGTGCGACGAGTTTTTAGAATTTGTTGGCGAATAGAGTTTCTAAATTCTTTTAGACTTACTTGATCTGTCATCTTAAGTTCTTTGTAATTGACCTTTAATTTTATCTATAAGTTTTTTAGCATCTTTTTGAAACGGAGTTTGATTATCTAAATATTTAGCTAATCTGTGCTCTGTATCTAATGCTACTAATATAGCAGCCTGTGTTGGTGTTAGATTAGGGGAGTCTCTTAATAGATCTTTAGCTTTTTCTTGAAGCGTAGCAATCGCTTGTTCAAGTTTGAGCTTTTGATTTTTCTCACACCTTAAATTAAAATTTTCACCTAAAATCGTACAGGTAACAGTTACATTTTCGTTTGAGATATCCATTTTTGTCACCTAAGTTTTGATTAGCTATTATTCTAATAGATTTTAGATAAATTTCTAAGCATTAGATGAAGTTAACCCCGTTCATGATAAAATAGGCGCTCATTTTTATTTTTTTGATTTTGATATTTATATGACTGAGAAGTTACAAAAGATCTTATCCCGTGCTGGAATCGCCTCTCGCAGAGCTTTAGAGCAAATGATTGAAGATGGCAGAGTAGTTGTTAACGGTAAAACCGCTAATGTTGGTGACCGTTTTGAAGCAAATGAAATTACCGTAAAAATCGATGGTAAGGTAGTTTTGTCCCCAGATACAAATCAAGTATCTTGCAGAGTGTTGATGTACCACAAACCTGAAGGTGAGCTTACTACTTTATCCGATCCTGAGAATCGTCCAACCGTATTTGATCATATCCCCAAGCCTCCACAAGGCAGATGGATTTACATTGGTAGATTAGATATCAACACCTCAGGTTTACTCTTGTTCACCACAGACGGTGAGCTTGCTAATGCTTTAATGCATCCTAAATACGAAGTTGAAAGAATATACGCTGCTAGAATTTACGGTGAAGTATCAGAAGATCAAATTGATGCTTTAACTCAAGGGGTAATGCTTGAGGATGGAAAAGCTCGTTTTAATCGTGTGGTATATGTTGGTGGTGAAGGTCGTAATGCTTGGTACCATGTAAGCTTAAAAGAAGGTAGAAAACGTGAGGTTAGACGCCTTTGGGAAGCTGTTGGTCTTAAAGTTAGCCGTTTGATTAGAATTAAGTATGCTGGAATTGATTTAGATCCTAATTTAAAGTCTGGTCAGTACAGAGAGCTTACTTTATCTGAGGTCAACAAGTTACGTAAAAGCGTTAAGTTAGAGCCTCTTGATAAAATTCCAGAGCCAATGAGTGCTCAGGGCACAAAGGGGACTAAAAAGCAAAGCGTAAAGCCTAAGGCTCAAGAGCAAAAGATAAATGCTCCTTCAAAAAATGGTAAATTTGCAAATCCTGTAAATAAAGGTAGTAAAGTAGGCGATAAAAAGCCTTTTGCAAAATCCCAAAGAGCAGGTAAAAGTTTTGTAGGATCTGATGGTAATACTAGATCCTCAAGCTTTGGTAAAAACTCCTATAGCAGAAGACCTAAATCAAAGACTATCAATAGAAGTTCAAGAAAACCTTTTGGTAGATAATCTTTTCTAAAAAGCAAAATCTCAGCTAATTAGCTGAGATTTTTAAAACGTAAGTCTGTGCTTTTGTAAAGTTAGCTTAAGGTGAAAACCTACTTATTCGTCAATTTCAATCTTATGCTTCTTAGCAATAGCCTTGATCTTCTTAACAGAAGTTTGAGTGATTTTGGACAATAACACTAAGGAACAATTTTCTTTTAAAGCATTAACAACGATTTTCTCTATGATTTCAGCTCTGCCTTTAGCCTCACATTCAGCTCTAAAAAGTTTTCTATCTATTTCATAAATTAACATTGTGAAACTCTTTATGTAATTGGTTTGGATCCTTTTACTAAAAAATGATTGTAGGCTATTTAACATAGAAATGAACAGCTCCTACTTAGTAGGAGCTGATGTTAAGCATAACTCTTACTCATCAATTTCAATCTTATGCTTCTTAGCAATAGCCTTGATCTTCTTGACAGAAGTTTGAGTGATCTTAGATAAAAACTCTAAAGAACATTTTTCCTTTAAAGCTGTTACAACGATGTTCTCTAGGTTTTCAGCTTTACCTTCAGCTTTACCTTCAGCTCTACCTTCAGCTTTACCTTCAGCTTTTCCTTCAGCTCTGCCTTTAGCCTCACATTCAGCTCTAAAAAGGTTTCTATCTATTTCATAAGTTAACATAGCCTTTTTCTTCTCCGGATTTAGGTTGATTCTTTTAACTTCTTCGTCAATTTCTTTCACGAATTCACAATCAATACGCGTGTTGTCTTTGATATATTCTAAAAAAGAATTAAGTTCAGGATCAACATAAATATTGCCTATTTTGTTCTTCGTGCTTACATAGACATTAGTCATTTGTAGGTCTTGCTCTAAGTCTTTTTCGTAACGCTCAAAACTATCAAAAAGGTAAACTCTTCTACTTTTTCTATACACTTTAAAATTGCAGATTGCAATAGTGTAAAGATGAGGAAAATTAATGTAGTTTTGACCTTTATTTAAATGATTTACATCCATCATATGCATGTAGTAGCGCATACGGAAGGTTAAATTATCATCCTTTTTTTGATAGTTTTGCATCTCGATGTCAAAGCGGTTGCCAAGGTCATCTTCAACGTAAATGTCGAACCT
>JAEWPL010000116.1 GCA_023460615.1 Pseudomonadota bacterium
TCATAAGGAACAATATGATCTCGTATGTAGTATTCGACAGAATTTAAATCCTTAATTCCTTCTGCAATAGTGTGAATTACCAAGGTGGTAAGTAGAGATAAATTTTTGTAATAAGCGCATAATTTGCACACCCCAAATTCACTAAGATCTCGCCGTCAAATCACAAAACGCCCACCCCTAGCTCCTACATTTACACTTTTGAGCAAAATTTATTGGCAAAAAATCGTAAATACAAGTACCATTACGACCATTTACAGTTCTGTTTACAGGAAGATTTTTAGAGATTTAATTAAGAAAGGAGCCACACTGTAACTCCAAGATTTCGACGCCTAGAAGTCACAGTGCAAGCATTATGCAGATTATACTATCTAAATCAGCTTTTTTCCTAGTGAAGAAAGATTTTAACGAATGCGGTTATGATTACGATTTGATAATCATTAAATCACGCTTACGCAAATTAGAATGTCCTCATTGCCACCGCCAACTAGCATGCAGTGGCTACTACTTGCGCACTATAATTACAGCGAAAGGCAAAAAGATCATTCGCATTCCAAGATTGCAGTGTGGCAATCGAGAGTGTGTTTACAAGATCACCCGTCACCTCAAAACACCGCCGATTATCAAGCCAATCCCTTACTTTATCCGTAAATTCTGCCAGTACCTGCTTATCAATATTCTAGTCTTAGCTCTAGTTAAAGCCCCAAATCCATATCTAAGTAAAGTGCTGTTAAAATATTTAGAGCTTGGAGAGAAAGGATACTCCGAGCCTTTATCAATGTATGCACTTAAAGTAATACGTCGTTTACGTTACAAAAACTTAAAATTTAAAGCTGAGTTTTTGCTTTACTTTTTGATGAGCGAAGATTACCTTGGCGTAGATGAAGTCTATGTTAAAAACGACAATTTATACATAAAAAATTTTATCCCTACGTTCAATTAAATACCTTTAAAAATCAAACAGTTATTACACCGTGCAAAATTTGCTTTGACCAAACCAACCGACTTTGTCAAGGCTATAAACACACAGGCTTTATTATAAGTTCCGTACCACAAATGGTACGGGGCGTAACCACCTATGTGGTTACCATTGTGAACTTCTAAAGGAGTTTTTATGGATAGTAATAAAGTTACTACTGTGCGTTCTGTATTTAGCGAGCTTCTAGAGCACAACAAGATCTCAAAGTCTAAGCTAGAAGCTAAGTTAAAAATATCTCGTAAACGTATCTCAAGACTGATGCAAATAGCCCTAGATCATAACCTAGAGGCAAAAGATGTTGTGGCAATGTCAGAGCAAAAGCTAGTTGAGGTGTTTTATAGTAAAGGTCATAGAAAGGAGTTTGTAGCTCCTGATTATAAAGGGGTTCATGAGTTTTTAAATCCACCTCGAACCTACAAGAATAAACCAAGTTTAGACCAAGCTTGGCTTGAGTTGTATGTGCATCCTAACTTTAAAGTAGAGGCTGATAAACTTAATGTAAATTACCTGCGACTTGGTGCTCTGCCACAAAAGTGCATGAGTTTGACTACCTTTAAACGAGGTTACAAAACCTACCTTTGTAGCCTCCAAAAGCAGTATTTGCATTTGAGTAATACCGCCACCATTGGTGAAAGCTCACCTGGAGCTGTATGTGAGATTGATGGCGTTGGTGATGCTCTAAATTACATAGCAACAGATGGTACTGCTATGCAAGCTCGAGTATTCTGCGCTACTTTAAAATACTCAGGCTTACTATTTGCTTATGCTTGCTCTAAGGCAAGAACCGTAGATTGGGCCGAGTTTATTGTAGCTGCTTTTAGATACTTCGGTGGAGTTCCCGCCTGTATAAAGTCGGACAATGATGTGGCTTTAACCAGACGCGAGTTTGTAACTACACGCAAAGGAAAGAGCTTTTATACCATTAAACCAAATCCAACCATGAAGTATCTAGCAGATGCCTATAGTACCGATTTTATACTTACTAACTGCGAAGCACCTCGTGAAAAAGGCTTGGTTGAACGTAATGTTTTAACCATTGAACGTGAAATTAAAAATTGCGATAAATTTAAATCTCAGCGTTTTGAATCGCTAGCTGCGGTTAATGCACTCTTAAAAAGCTTGTGTGATGATTTTAACAATAAGATTGTTGCTACCTGTAAATACTCACACCGAGCATTCTTTGAACTATATGAGAAAGAGCATCTATCACCACTACCTATTATTGAGCCATGCTTTAATCAAATGAAGTCTAGCACTGTATCTCAACGTGGTTATGTAAGATTTTTAGGTCATGATTACTTCGTTGGTACTGAGCGTATTGGTACTACTGTGTACTGCGTAGAAAAGGAGAATGATAAGCTTGAGATCTTAGAGTATTTGACTCTTAACAAGATTGTTACCTATACCATTGATAAAACACCTTGTATTAGAGTTAAAAGAATTAAAGCTCCTCAGTTTTTAACTGAAAAAGAGCGTGCTGTTTCAAGAACTCTAGATGAGTACGTTGAGATTGCACGAACTGAGCATCCTACAGTAGCTTTTAGTTTGACTAACCTCATTAGGCACATATTCAGCAATCTAAACTTAAATGACGTTGATAGAAATCAGCTTTGCAATAGGATCTTACAGCACTGCAAACGCCATGTACTAGAAAGTGAGTCTCTCACTAATTGCATGTGTTACATCATTTCCAACCAAATCAGTACTAGTCATAAGATCTTAGAGCTACTAAATCAAGCTGTAAGTGCCAACCGAAAGACAGTTCAAATCACCCCAAAGCAAGATTTAAAACAAGAAATAACTAAGCGTGACGATCTCGACCATCAAGCTAGTAATGTACGTGGTAGTGAGTACTACGAACAACGTCTTTCTAGTTTAAGTTTAAATCAGGGAGGTGAATATGAGCTTGATTAACAATAGTGCTCATACCCTTGAGGATGTAGAAAAGCTTTATAAAGAGCTAAGACTAACCTCTTTGTACCATGCAATTTCCAAGTTAAATAACGATCAGGATTTCCAGGATTTAACTTTTATTGAAAAGTGTTACCAAGTAGGTGTGGTTTGCAAGCAAAAGCGCCTTGAGAATAAGTATGAATGCTTGAAAAGAAAATCTAATATCGCTGATACCGCTGTTTTACCTGAAAGTAACGATTTAGCTAAAAGCAACGGCATCACCATCGATAAGTTGGATTATATCATTAGCCGTATTACGGGTAAAGAAAACAGGATCGTTGTTCTTACAGGTCCTACAGGTGTTGGCAAATCCACCTTTGGCATGAGTATCATGGATAGAGCTTTAAGATTAGGTCATAAAGCCTTATTTAATGATTATTCTCTGCAAGCTTACATGCTCAACTCTCTTTACTTAGATAGAGTTTCTTACTCTGAGCGTATTGCTAATTTAACCTCTCAAACAGTAGTAATGTTTGATGACTTCTTACTTGCTGAAAGTTTTACCAATGAAGCTGCTTGTATCAAAGACATCTTAGATGCAGCAAAAGCTAATCGCTGCTCAGTGATTTTAAGCTCTCAGCTACCCGTCGATAAGTGGTATGACAAACTACTCAATAAAGATAAGTCTAATGTCTTACTAGTTGATGCGGTCATAGATCGCATCCTTGAAGAGCCAATCATTATTACCCTTAATGGAGATTCAAGAAGAAGACACAAGAATAAAACTGAGGTTATTAACGCTCAGATTGCAATTACCAACAAGGATGAAACTAAAAATGACTAATGATAATAAGCAGGATAAAGCTCCTAAAAAGGTAGCTTCAAGTGAAGCTGTTACAGAAAACGTAAAAATTACGAATTACGTAAAGTGTAAATGTAAAAGCTCTGCAGATAGGATCACCTATGATGATGTTGAGAAGGCAATTAAACAGCTTGCTGCAACAGGTATTGAGATAAATTCAAATACTATTAGAGATCATTTAAAACATGGCTCTTTTTCAACGATAATAAAGCATATGAACACCTATCTGACAAAAGAGCTAGCAACAACTGCTGAGCTTGAGTTTACTCAAAACGGCATGGAAGAGTGCAAGGAATTGGCAGAAAAGCTTGTACAACAGGCTTTTATAGGCAATATCAAAACCTGCCGTCAAAGGATTGCCCAAGCTCAAAAAGAGCATGATTATTACAAGAAGCTCATGACCACTGAAGTTGATGCTGTAGCTAACTTAAATTCAACACTTGAAGCAGAACGTGATGCTCTCAAGGAAAAGGTGGCTACTCTGACAGATAAACTAAACAAAAGTGAGCAGAGGAACTTAGAAGCCATTACTAAAACAGAAAATTTAGAAGCAATGCTTACCACAGTAAAGCAACAAAATGAGGAGCTACTGACGAAAATAATGAAGTTTATTGAAAAGAAGTAAATGAATATGGGGCAAGGCTTAGCCTTGCCTTATTCTTTACCTAACAATAGAGCTTTAAGAACTTTAACACTAGGTACTTTAAAGCCTCTTTTGGCTTCTTAGGGGCGGAATGAGATCTGAGAGATCCTCTCAATACAGACCGATAATTATGACAGATTTCTGAAAAAATAGGATGGGCGTTATGTGAACGGAGGTATAGATAAATAAGTCTGGGCGAAATGTGAATGATCCTGTGTCTTTTTATGAACTATTTACAAAAGATCATCTATTTCGAGATCATCTACTCTGATAATCTCAGATCAACTTCATGATAACCTACAGTTTAAGGATAACTTAAGAATGAGCGATCTTACCTTAACTAAAGAGTATGGCTTAACTGACCAAATGAAAGCTTCGATTACTTCGTTGCAGTGGGTTAACAAAGGAGTAAATATCCTTGTAACAGGAGCTTGCGGTGTTGGCAAAACGGCTTTAATCAATGCATTTGGTTATAACTGCTGCAACAATGGCATAACTGTTAAGAACTTTAGAACTAGTGATTTGTTTGAAAATCTCTCGCAAATGACTGCTCTTGGTAAGCACAGATTCAAAGAGTCACTAAAAAGGATCAAGGTTTTGATCTTAGATGACTTTGCAATTACTCCTTTCGATGAAGAACAACGCAAAGATCTCTTTGACATCATTGATGACAGGCAGAAAATTGGCTCAACGATTATAGCAAGTCAGCTTAAGAAAGCTACCATTCAGAAGGTCTTTGGAAATGATGCCAAGGGTGAGTCAAGCTACGATAGATTTATAAATCCTTGCATTGAAATCATATTACAAGGCGAATCAAGACGAACTGCAGAAGGAGAAAAACGTAAACAAGAAGCTTTAGCCTTGTAGTAAATTAAAATTCACAGAAAAGAGAAAGCTAACCGCTTTCTCTTTTACCGTAAGACAATCTCTAATTTAAAGCCTCAAAAGGTCTCTTAGGGCGGAATAAAGCCTCAGATCTCCTGTTAATCAAGTCCGCTAATTTACATATCAGCATTCTGACCACTGAATCTCATAGTCAAAAGTTGGTGACCAGCTCACAGAAATACTCCTAAAAAGAGCCTTGAAACAATATTAAATGGCTATTTTTAACTTTTAAAATTCAAAGATGAAGATTAGAAATAATGGAATTGAACAGAAATAAAAGAACTGAAATCAAAAATAGAAAAACGCAGGTCAAAATTAAAAAAATAAGGTTCTCAAGATCTAGGATTTTAATTTAATGAACGCTGGAATTCGCACCAAGTTTCTCAATTACCTTAGTCTTAACCTTGCCATCTAAACCACGGTAG
>JAEWPL010000117.1 GCA_023460615.1 Pseudomonadota bacterium
GTTTAAATATAACCTATATCGCTAATTTGCAACAAAAAATAATTATCAGTTGATAAATTTTGGCAGTTTTAAATAAGGTAAGGTAGAAGTTTTCAAATTCTCTATATCAACAAGCTTATTGTCATTACTTCTTTAAACTTTGAAAAATAAGGTTGAAAGACTCTTGATATCAAGGTAAACGAGTAGGTAATTGCAATTTAGGTATAGTTCTTGAGAAATTAAAATATTTTTTCTCAAGAGGCGTAAGTCAAAACCTTATTATTTAGAGGCTACCTAATCTGTAACTATTGAATATATGAGGTCTTTTATAGCTGATTGTTATCTTATTATTTCGACTTTGAACTATTGTTATTTATTTCTTTAAAAATTCTTTCTTCAAAATTTGAAAGAGACATAATGCATGAAATAGGTAAAACCACATTGAAAGGTTCTAGTTCTTTTGCTAAAGAATTTGCTGTAATGACTGTTTTATTTTTGTCTTTATATTTATGGCTAACACATTGCTTGTCTATATCAGAAACAACTTTATCCACTATAGGAGCATAGATTTCTCCATAATTGTTTGTAAAGTTAATTACAAGCGATTGCTCATCTCTGTATCCAGATAAAATAGGCGTAACCTTAATGTATTTTGCATCAGGATCTTCCAACTCTGAACAACTAAAAATTAATCCCACGTAGACTTTTCTATTATTCAATGTGATTTGAATTGCTTCCATATTTTCTGAGGCAAAATACAATTTTGCTCTAAAAGAATCTTCTTCTGAACAAATTTTAGAAGCCTTTTGAGAAGCTGATGGAAGCTTAGACAAAAGTAAACCAAAAATAAAACCAAATAGAACGGATAAAATACACCACAGAAAGAAATCTACAGAGAATAATTCATGGAAACTACGTCCGATCCACTGTTCATCAATAAAAGACTTAATTTCCGAATTATTAAATAAAATAGGCTCAAGAATGAATGCAATTGTTGCAAACAACAATCACCAAACAAAAATATGAAGATATTGAATCCATTCATGCGAACGTTTTTGTTTAAATCTCGCAAGAGGATACCTTGAGGTAAACATAAATCCACTTGCCAAAATGATTAGTAAAGCAAATGCTTCCATACCACCACTAAAGAGGTCTTCGTATTATTTACTGTTATCCTGTTTTCTCGGTTTAATTGATATATCTTTACAAGACATAATTTTATCAATGAATTTTTGTGCAACTTTTACATTTGATAAATTTGGAGCAAAGCCACCATTTTTAAAAACAACTACAGGAGATCTCTCGTTAAATCTATAAGCGTTTCCCATAGGATCCTCCATCATGGAACTATTCGTATAAGAACGAAAACCGAACAACTCTAATTATAAAGGGAATGAGCAATAAAACTCATATTTTTTGTTGTTTCAAAATTCTACTCTACTGAACCATATTATTGATAAAGTTCTCTATACATTATCTTAATAATTGACAAAACAAGTTTGTTTATGAATGATTCTCCTTTCATCTAGTCAATACCACTCTTTTTTACTGTATACATTGAATATACGCAATTTTACACTTGCACCAAAATCAAACATAGTGCACTTTTATAGTTAATACTTTGATTTACAAAAACATTTACCAAGGAATTTGCTTTAGTTTACTAAATTCACTTTAATTTACTTAAAAGAGCGTATTAAAACAGTGCAATTAAACAAGGGGTAGATCTTATTGTGCTAAGATTTATCAAAAATAGCTAACAAGGCTTAATACAATCAATTTTATTGCAGCGAAAAAGGAGCTGTTATGTGTTCTATATTTGGTATTTTTGATATTAAAGAGCAATCACAACAACTAAGACAAGTTGCTCTTGAGAATTCAAGATTACAGTTACACCGTGGCCCAGATTGGGAAGGTATTTATCAAGGCAAAAACGCAATCATCGTTCATGAGCGTTTGTCTATCGTTGATCCTCAAAATGGTGCTCAACCTCTTTATAATGAAAATAAGACACACATCCTTGCTGTAAATGGTGAGATTTACAATCACAAGCAATTACGTCAAGAGCTTACTGTAGACTACGAGTTTAAGACAGGCTCTGACTGCGAGGTTATTCTTCCTTTATATGAGGAGTTTAAACGCACTGGCAAAAATTTTGTTGACCGTTTAGTAGGTGACTTTGCTTTTGTAATTTACGATGAAGAAGACAACACTATCTTTGCAGCTCGTGATCATATGGGTATTAACCCTATGTACGTTGGTACTGACAGTGAAGGTCGTTTCTATATTGCTTCAGAAATGAAAGCACTAGTAAAGATTTGCGACAGTGTAAAAGAGTTTCCACCTCGTCACTACATTTATTCTAAAGGTGGTGATTACTCCTTTAAGCAGTACTACACCCGTGATTGGACCTCTTACGAGAACGTAAAGAACGATACAGCTGATGTATCAGTTCTAAAAGAAGGTTTAATGGATGCTGTACGTCGTCAGTTAATGTGTGATGTACCATACGGTGTGTTATTGTCAGGTGGTCTTGATTCTTCAGTTATTTCCGCTATTGCTAAGTTCTATTCAGAAAAGAGAGTTGAAGATGACGGTAAGAGTGAGGCTTGGTTCCCACGTCTACACTCCTTTGCTATCGGTTTAGAGGGCTCTCCTGATCTTAAAAAGGCTCGTGTGGTAGCTGATTACCTAGGTACTGTACACCATGAAATTCACTACACCATTCAAGAAGGTTTAGATGCTTTACGTGATGTAATTTATCATATCGAAACATATGATGTTACCACCATCAGAGCTTCAACCCCTATGTACTTAATGGCTCGTTACATCAAAGCTATGGGTATTAAGATGGTGTTATCAGGTGAAGGCTCTGATGAGATCTTCGGTGGTTACTTATACTTCCACAAAGCTCCTAATGCAAAAGAATTCCATGAGGAGTTAGTAAGAAAACTTGATCAACTACACTTATACGACTGCTTACGTGCTAACAAGTCACTAATGGCTTGGGGTGTTGAAGGTCGTGTACCATTCCTTGATAAGAAATTCTTAGACATAGCAATGCACTTTAACCCAGAAGCTAAGATGTGTCCTGGCAAAGTAATTGAGAAAAAGCCACTTCGTGAAGCTTTTGCTGGTATGTTACCAGATGACATTCTCTGGAGACAAAAGGAGCAATTCTCTGACGGTGTAGGTTATTCTTGGATTGATGCTTTACGTGATTACGCAGAGCAAAAAGTTTCAGACCGTCAATTTGCTGAGCGTGAGGTAAGATTCCCTGTAAACACTCCTGTTACTAAGGAAGCTTATTTATACCGTGAGATTTTTGAAGATCTGTTTAAATTACCTTCAGCTGTTAAGACAGTGCCTTATGGTAAGTCTGTTGCTTGTTCAACAGAAACTGCTATTGCTTGGGATGAGAAGTTTGCAAAGATGAACGATCCATCAGGTAGAGCTGTAACTGACGTTCATGACGATGCTTATGAAATGGGTCACAAGATGTAATTTTAGAGTTTAAAAGATTCTACACTCCATTAAAAGATCTAGCCTAAAAGCTAGATCTTTTTGTTTTTAAACAATAGGTAAAGTGTGATAGCATAGCCTAAGTTATTATTTAAAGTTACTTTTATATGGAACAATTAGGCTTAAATAGGATCCCCTACTATTCAGAACTTGCGGTGTTTAACCGAGAAGAAGTTAACAACGATATTACAGCTTTAGTGCTCTCAGTACTTTTATACTGGCAATCTAAAGATAAATTTGTGCGCTTTAATGCAAGACAGCACTCTTATTTACTTGCTAGAAATCTTAGAGTAAAACCTGAAAAAGTAATTGAAGCTTTAACCTATTTAACCAATCTTTCACTCTTAGATAAACAAACCGAGACTATCACTACACAGGGGGATACCCCAAAAGAAAAGTTAAATGAGTTTTATCACTTAAATTTTCATAAGCTAAAGATTGCACTAAAAGAAAAAGGCTTAGATATTCCCATTAAGATCTTGCGCTTAGCCTCAGACGATTACTTTGATTTATTCTCGTATTTATCCCCTAATCGCTTGCCTTTAGTACAAGGCTTAGTCGGTATGATTAAAGGTGACAAGTATGAAGAAGCTGCGATAAACGTCTGCAAAATTCTAGTAGGTATTTGTGCAACCAAAGAATTTGAGGATTTCTCCTACAAAGCACTAGCCCCTGGTTGGCGCATGCTCTGCCAGGCTCCAGTTACAGCAGAAGATCTTGTACAGCGCTACTTACAAGAAGGTGAGCGCTCTGTAGATATTGATTTAACTGATGGCTCTTTCTTTATGCCAGATGGTGATTATTTTGGAACCGAAAAGCATAAGATCTGGCACAGTGGTAAAGCCACAGAGCCAAGAATATTAGCAAGCTGTATGTATCTTTGTTTTACAGCCATAGAGCCTGAAGTTAGTTTCTACTCTGATTTGACAGTTACTGAGCTTAAAAAGGCTTTTGAGCTTTTATATCGCTTTACTAAGTTAAAAGGCAGGTTAGATGAAGTTTACTTTAACTACCTAGACTTACAAGGTGAAGATCTTGTTGAGGCTAAAGCAGAGTATCAAAAAATTCTAGATAGTTTGCATTAACAAAAGGCACCAAATGGTGCCTTTGTCTTATTATTTAAAGCTTAGAAACTTAAAGCTTTAAAAGATAGTTAATCACAAGCATTCTAT
>JAEWPL010000118.1 GCA_023460615.1 Pseudomonadota bacterium
GCAAAAACTACTTTGGCTTTTCTTACCTATCTTTAGGTTCAGGCTTATTTAAAGTAGCTTTATGTAGTGACTTGAAAGAATTACAGCTTTATCTTGAGAAAGTAAGTCCTATCGAAATTGTTTACCCAGAGAACTTTGCTTATAGAAATGTTATTGACAGCATTAGCTCTAAAAAGGCTCTAGCACCATGGAACTTTGATCTGCAAACTTGCTATAAAGAGCTTTGTAAACAATTTAATACTAATAGCTTATTTGGTTTTGATATTGAAGATCTTGAAGATGGTATTTGTGCAGCTGGTGCCCTACTTACTTATGTTAAAGGCACTCAAAATGTACCACTTGAGCATATTACAAAGATTAGTAGAGACGACAACTCTTGTTTTGTATTACTAGATAATACCGCCCAAAAGAATCTTGAGTTATTGTCAAATTTAAAAGGTGAGAAACAAGGATCCTTAATCAGTGTCCTTGAAGGGGCTTCAACCCCGATGGGTCAAAGACTCTTACGCCAAATGATAGTACAACCTCTTCGTGACAATAACGAGGTTAATCGTCGTTTAGATTTAGTTGAAGCTTTAAAAGATACAGCTATAGAGCCTATTGAGCAAATTCTACAAAGTATTGGTGATATTCAGCGTATTAGCGCAAGAATAGGTCTATGCTCCTCCCGCCCTAAAGATCTCTCAACTTTAAGAGATTCATTAAGTGTCATTCCTAAGTTAAAAGAGTTGTTAGCTTCAAGCTCAAAGGACGCTTTAATCAGCTTTAATCAAAACTTAAATCCTTTAACTGACGTTTATAACTTACTTAAAGTAAGTATTCAGGACAATCCATCAACTCTTTTACGCGATGGTAATGTGATTGCTCAAGGCTACAATAGTGAGCTTGATGAACTTCGCGCTTTGATGAATGGCTCTGAAGCACTGCTTAATGAAATTGAGCAACGTGAAAAAGAGCAAACTGGTATTCCTACCCTAAAAGTAAACTACAACTCTGTTCACGGCTTTTATATTGAAGTTTCTAAAGCTCAGGCTGATAAAGTGCCTGACTACTATATAAGACGTCAAACTCTAAAGAATAACGAAAGATATATCACTCCAGAATTAAAAGAGCTTGAGCAAAAAGCCTTGTCAGCTCAAGAGCGAGCTTTAGCACTTGAAACTCAAATCTTTATTGAGATTGTAAAAACGCTTCAGCAAAGCATCAATGAGTTAATTTCTTTAGCTTCATTAATTGCTCTTTTAGATGTATTAACCTCCTTTGCAATCATTGCTAAAGATAGAAATTATGTAAGACCTGTGCTTACTAATAATCATGAGCTTAAAATTGTAGATGGTCGTCATCCTGTAATTGAGACTTTAACCGACACACCTTTTGTAGCTAACTCCATAGATTTAAGCCAAAAGAATATGCTTGTCATTACAGGTCCTAACATGGGTGGTAAATCTACCTACATGAGACAAACTGCCTTAATTAGCATTATGGCAAGAATAGGATCTTTTGTTCCGGCTCGTGAAGCGGTCATTGGCAATATCGATAGAATCTTCACAAGAATTGGTGCCTCAGACGATCTTATCTCAGGACGTTCAACCTTTATGGTAGAGATGGAAGAAACCTCCTCTATCATCAATAACGCTACTGTAAACTCTTTAGTGCTTATGGATGAGATTGGTCGTGGTACTTCCACTTACGAAGGTGGAGCTTTAGCTTTAGCTATTGCTGAGCACATGTGCTCAACTATCAACAGCTTTACTTTATTTGCAACTCATTATCCTGAGATTGCAAAGCTTTCTTGTAAATATCCAAATCTTGAGAATATCTGTTTTAAAGCTAGTGAATGCTTAGGCAAGATTGTGTTCTTATATCAAGCTTGTAGTGGTAGTCAAAACTACTCTTATGCTGTAGAAGTAGGTAAGCTTGCAGGTTTACCTGAAGACATCATCACTAAAGCTAAAGACTATATTCAAAAAATACAAACTATAAGCGCTAAAGAAGCTAAAGTAAAAGCTAAAGCTGTTACTACCGAACCATCAACTCAAACTACTATACAGCCTCAATTGATTGAAAAGATAGTTGAAAAAGTAAAAGAAAGTGAGGTTGAACAAAAGCTTAAAGCTATAGACATCAATGAATTAACTCCAAGGGATGCCTTAAACCTACTTTATGATCTAAAAGCTTTAATTAAAGAGTAAAACTTTTAAGAAAGGATATTTGAAACTAAGCTTCAAAGAACTTTGAAGCTTAGTTTAAAAGATTATTCTACATCTTTGAAGGTGTACTTATTGATGCCGTGCATCTCAAAGGTCTTACGTAAACTCTTTAAGACTTCAGTTTGAATTTGTCTTACGCGCTCACGAGTTAAATTAACTTTTTGACCTACTTCTTCTAAGGTTAAAACTTCCTCATCATTTAAGCCAAAGCGGTATAACACTACCATTTGTTGCTTTTCAGTAAGGCTGTTAAACCAGTTTTTAACAATCTGCACGATTTCTTTTTTATCTACATGATCAAAAGGACTTTCCATCTTAGTATCAGGTACGATATCTAAGATAGATACTTCCTTATCCTCATCGGTTGCCTTAAAGGCTAAATCTAATGGAGTTGCGCCATCTAAATATGCTAATAAGGAGCGTACTTCCTCAGGATCTCTGTCTACAGCTTTTGCAATATCGGAAATTGCAACTGATAAACCATGCTCTTCTTGCAAAGCTTTTTTAGCTTTTAAAATAACATTTAGATCTTTAATTACATGCACTGGCAAACGCACAAGTCTTGATTGGATCATGACTGCCTGCTCAATGCTTTGTCTAATCCACCAAGTAGCATAGGTAGAGAATCTAAATCCACGCTCAGGCTCAAACTTTTGTACAGCGTGAATTAAGCCTAAATTGCCTTCCTCAATTAAATCTAATAAAGGCACACCACGAGCACGATAATTCTTAGCAATCTTGACTACTAATCTAAGATTTGAAGTGATCATCAAATCAATAGAACGCTTATCCCCAAGTTTGGCTTTTTTTCCAATCTCTGTCTCTTGCTCTGAGGATAAAAGTGGATATTTTCTGATAGTGTTAAAGTAACTTGATAAGGAATCTGCCTTGCTATCAGCAAATCTATTATCGTATTTTTTATCTAGCTTATCTTCGCTAGCCTCAGCAAAATCTTCACGGCCTACATTTTCAAGATCATTATTTAAATTAGTGTTATTCATAAGCGTCCTTAAATTTTGTTTGCTTATCTTGTTTGTTATATTTTTAATCTTTTATTGTTATGGTAAATACTTTCTTGGATTTACAGAATTTCCTTTATAACGAATTTCAAAATGTAGCATTACCTGACTTGCATCAGTTGAGCCCATCTTGGCAATTACTTGTCCGCGTTTAACCTTTTGTCCTTCCTTTACTAATAACATATCGTTATGAGCATAGGCGGATAGATATTGATTATTGTGATTGATGATAATTAAATTGCCATAGCCACGCAAAGCATTGCCTGAGTACACAACTTGACCTGCTGAAGCGGCCATCACGCTTTGTCCACGGCTTCCTGCAATATCAATACCCTTGTTCTGATTAGAGAAATTGTGGATAACCCTACCTTTAGCAGGCCACATCCAAGTTACACCTGCAACTGACTTACTTTTACCTGAAACTACCTTTACAGGCTCACTAGTGTTGACACTAGCTGGTACTAGTTCAGGAGTCTCTAAAGTTTGAGTATTAGAAGTATTGGTAGTTTTAGAAACCTTTGCAACTGGTACTACGGTTGGGGTGGTTAAATCCTCAAAGTGTTGACCTTTTTTATCTACTAAACTTAATTTTTGACCTGTCTTTAAGTTATATGGCTTTTTTAGGTTATTAGCCTTAACTAATTGAGATAAAGTCAAATTATTCTTTTTAGCAACTGATACTGCTGTATCTCCAGGTTTAACAATATAGTACTTTGGTTTTGCACTTTCTTTTTTAAGACTTGAGGCTGTTGCTTTATTTAATTGTAGAACTTGACCTACAGTAATATTGTAAGGGCTTTCAATGCCGTTGTTAGAAGCTAACTGACGATAATCTTTGCCGTATCTAAAGGCAATTGAGTATAGAGTGTCACCACCTTTAACAGTGTAAGTATCAGCACTTTGATCTACCACAGGTGTATTTGAAACTGTAGTACTATCCTCTGGTACATATGGTACAGGTTGTCTTGAACTTACGGTAGTTGTTGAAGGATCTTCTTTATAAGGCTTGATTACGCCTACTTGCGAGCTTGCATCAGTACCATTTGAGTACACACGTCTTTTGACAAGCTTTTTGTTTACATGAACAGGCTTAGCATATTCAACAGTAGCTACTGTTTTAGGTTTACTTGAATCAACACAGCCCACTAAAAGACTTAAGGCTGCAATAGTAGATAGAATTAAATTAAATTTGGTATTCATATATAGTAAGTGCTTTTATCTAACTTTAGTTATTGTTACACAAAAGCACAACTAATACGAAAATATTTTTTTAAAATAAGACCTTATACACGATAAATAGCACAATTAGAAGGACGCAAGCCCAACCTATGCCATCAATATAGCGCTTGATAGCATGTTGCATCTTCTCACCACCTAAGTAAATTAGGATAGCTTCTAAAAAGAATCTTAAGCCTCGACCTACAAAAGAGATCAACACAAAAGGAAGGATGCTAAGCATGCCTGCGTGACCAGTGTTTAAAATACTCTCACAAGCTACTACACCTGTAGTTACAGCAATTACTTTATAAGGAATTGGTGTAAAGGCTCCTACAAAGATCATAAGCATGCCATATTCGTTAGCAAGCCAGTTTCTTACAGTCTCCATGCTCTTTTCATAGTGGAAGAAAGCAATGGCATCTTTAACATAAGGATCGTAAAGATAGTAACCTAAGTAATAGCCTACAATGGCACCTAGTACAGAGGAAATTACAGTTAAAAGAGCATAATAAAAGGCTCTTTTACGGTGATAAATACACATAGGAATGAGCATTACATCTGCTGGAATTGGCCAGAAGATAGACTCTATAAAAGAGTTAATACTCATAATGTATACTGCAAGTTTATGAGAGGATAGACGCTCAAAAAGATCGTATAAATAGGTAAATAGTTTCATCTTCTTTATTCACATTTAGCTAAAAGCACTACAGCTTCTACTGCAATACCTTCTTTTCGTCCGGTAAAGCCTAATTTCTCGGTAGTAGTAGCCTTTACACTAACACAAGATTTATCAAGATTTAAATCTTGAGCAATATTCTCAATCATCTGTGGCTCATAGGCAGCCATTTTAGGAGCTTGAGCTAAAATTGTTGCATCTAGATTTACTACTTTATAGCCTTTGTCTAAAACCTTTTGATAGACATCTTTTAAAAGAATTCTTGAATCAATATTCAAGAATTTAGGATCGTTATCTGGGTAAAAATGACCAATATCCCCTAATGCAAGAGCACCTAAAAGCGCATCACTTATTGCATGCAATAGTACATCACCGTCAGAATGGGCAATTAAACCTTGCTCGTAAGGAACTTTTACACCTCCTAAAATGCAAGGACCTTCGCCCCCAAAGCGGTGGACATCAAAACCGTGACCTATTCTAAACATTATCATTTCCTATTATGAGTTTTGCTAAAGCTAAATCGTCTGGAGTTGTGAGCTTAAAGTTTTGAGCACTGCCTTCCACAATTAAAACTTTATAACCACACATTTCCATAGCAGAGCTATCGTCAGTAACTTTAAAACCTTTATTAAAAGCCTCTTGTAATGCCAGCTTTAGTAATTTTGTTTTGAACATTTGAGGGGTAAAAGCTCTATATAAAGGAGCTCTATCCACAGTTTTTTCAATAACACCATCCGTTACATACTTTATGGTATCTGCAACTTTGCAAGCTAAAATTGCACCATCACAACCTGGTAACGTAGCTTTTTCATATAAGTTTTTAAGATCATAAGAACTTAAAAGCGGTCTTGCAGCATCATGTACCATCACATAGTCTGTACTTGCTAAATCCATGCAATTTAACACAGTATCGCACCTTTCAATTCCACCTAGACCTTTAATTACACGTGGGTTAGATGCAATAGGTAAACTGTCATAATAGGGATCGTCTTTGTTGATACCAACAATTACATTAGCTACATAAGGTGAGCTTAAAAGAGCACTTATGGTATGTTCAATAACTGTTTTTGAACCGATTTTGGCATATTGCTTAGGGTAACCTAAACTCATTCTTTTACCGACACCGGCTGCAGGGACAATCACGTCAACTGGAGAAATAGACACTCTATCTCCTCTTTTGATCTTGAGTTTCCTTTGGGATCACACGATAAAAAACTTCGTCTTTTTTTACCATGCCTAATTCTGAGCGAGCAAGCTCTTCAACTACTTTATTACCTTGCTTTAAGTCGGTAATTTCATCTTGAAGAGCTCTGTTACGGGCTTGTAACTTTTTAGATTTGAAAGTTTCTTCATCAAGCTTTTGACTTACTTGACGATACTCCATAACACCGTTTTGACCCTTGATTACGTTGTAACCTAAAACTACAAAGGCAATTAACAGTATTATGGAGAGTAACTTCATATTTAGTGCTTATCCTGATATTCTTTAGCAGCTTTAATAAAGCCTGTGAATAATGGATGACCACTACGTGGATTTGAAGTAAATTCAGGGTGGAATTGAACACCAATAAACCATGGGTGATTTGGGTTCTCCACAATCTCAACAAGCTTGTTATCAGTTGATAAACCAGCAATCTTTAGACCAGCGTCAGTGATTTGCTTGATAAGGTTGTTATTTACTTCATAACGGTGACGGTGACGCTCTACGATATCATCTTGACCGTATAGCTTACGTACTAGAGAATCCTTTTGTAAGTGGCATAATTGACCACCTAATCTCATAGTACCACCTAAGTCAGACTTGTCTGAGCGTTTCTCAACTTTACCTGACTCATCCTTCCACTCAGTAATTAAAGCAACTACTGGGTACTTAGTATTAGGATCAAACTCTGTAGAGTTAGCGTTTTCCATATGAGCAACGTTTCTTGCGTACTCAATTAAGGCAACCTGCATACCTAAACAAATTCCTAAGTAAGGGATGTTGTTCTCACGAGCGTATTTAGCTGCTAAAATCTTGCCTTCTACACCACGCTTACCAAAACCGCCAGGAACTAAGATTGCATCTAAACCTTCTAATACAGATACGCCCTTAACTTCTACGTCTTCTGAATCAATATACTTGATGTGGACTTGTAAACGGTTCTTTAAGCCACCATGTTTTAAAGCTTCATTTACTGACTTGTAAGCATCGTGTAACTCAACATACTTACCTACCATACCGATAGTAACTTCACCGGTGGTATTAGCTTGTTGATATAAAACTTGCTCCCAATCAGATAGATCAGCTTCTGGCACATCAAAGTGGAAACGTTTTACCACGAACTCATCTAAGTATTGGCTCTTTAATAATGCAGGGATCTTGTAGATTGAATCTACATCCTTCATGTTGATTACTGCGTTCTCTGATACGTTACAGAACATAGCAATCTTATGACGCTCGTGAGCAGGAATACCGTGCTCTGAACGGCAAATTAAGATATCTGGTTGAATACCAATAGATAGTAATTCTTTTACTGAGTGCTGTGTTGGCTTAGTCTTAACTTCACCAGAAGTTTGTAAGTATGGAACTAAGGTTAAATGCATGAATAATGCATTTTCACGACCAATGTCAACAGCTAATTGTCTAATTGCCTCTAAGAATGGAAGAGATTCGATGTCACCTACAGTACCACCGATTTCTACTAAGGTAATATCATTACCCTCACAACCTAATAATATTCTTTCTTTAATAGCGTTAGTAATGTGAGGAATAACTTGGATAGTAGCACCAAGATAATCACCACGACGCTCTTTTCTAATTACGTCAGAATAAATTCTGCCAGTGGTGAAATTATTCTTCTTAGACATTTTTGCGTTAATAAAACGCTCATAATGACCTAAGTCTAGATCTGTTTCTGCACCGTCTTCTGTAACAAAAACTTCACCATGTTGAATTGGGCTCATAGTACCAGGATCAACATTGATATATGGATCTAGCTTCATAATGGTTACTTTTAAACCACGAGCTTCTAATACTGCTGCTAAAGATGCACCAGCAATACCTTTACCAAGAGATGAAACAACACCACCGGTAACAAAAATAATCTTAGGAGATGAAGACATATATACTCCAAATAGTAAACTTTTAAGCTCAAAATTATATCATACTAAAAGACTTTAATCTTTCAAAAAATTAACAATCTCTAATATCGTTGTAGCTTATTGATTTTTAACTAAATTCTTTGTGCTAAAGTAACTTTTGGTAGATCGTTTAATTTAGCAATTACCCTTTGCAAAGTTGGAATGCTTATAACTAGCAAATCAATATCAATTAAAGATAAATCTTTTAAAGGATCTGTATGAGATTTAACCCCTAAGACATTCATCTTTTCATTGGCAATTACTGTAGTTACATCGCGCAAAAAGCCAGGGTAATCAGAGCCTACTACACGTAAGGTTACCGTATAACCAGTACCTGTAGCTAGGATATTGTCGCCCCAAGTAGCACTTACCACGCGCTCAGGGTACAAAGCCATCATGCGACGTAATTTTTCACAATCTTTTCTGTGGACAGAAATACCCCTACCTTGAGTTACAAAGCCTACAATCTCATCGCCAGGAATTGGGTGACAGCACTTTGCCATATGGGTCATCAGATCGCCCACACCTTCAACTACGATGCCACTTTTATGCTCGGTTTTCTTTAAGATCTGCTCTGTAACAGTAGGTTTTCTATTTAAGATATCATCTAAGATATCTTGATTATCCTGATTTTCCTTATTGCTCTTTTCAACATAGTCACTGAAAATACTTACAATAGCATTAGTGCCTATATCACAAGATCCAATATTAGCTAAAACATCGTCTACAGTTCTTAAGTTGAATTTAGATACTTTCTCTTTTAGGACAGCTGTAATTTGCTCTTTATTTAAGTTTAAGCCAAGTTTTTCAACTTCCTTTTCAACTATTTCAGCACCAGCTTCTTTGTTCTTATCAAAATCAACTTTTCTAAACCAAGACTGAACCTTATTACGAGCTTTTTGAGTAAACAAAAAGCCATTGTCAGCTTTTAACCAATCACGGGAAGGATTAGGATTTTTTTGAGTGATAATTTCAACTTGTTCACCAGTCTTTAGTTTATAAGTATAAGGCACAATACGACCATCTACTTTTGCACCAATACAACGGTGACCAATCATTGTATGTACTTGATAAGCAAAGTCTAAGGGAGTAGCTCCATTTGGTAAATCTATTACTTCTCCATTTGGAGTAAATACGTACACACGATTTTCAAAGACTTGCTTTTTAAATTCCTCTTGTAAAGAGCCTGACTCAACCATATCGTCACGCCACGATAAGAGTTTACGTAGCCAGTTGATACGCTCTTCAACACCTTGGCTTTGACCATTGCCTTCTTTATATTTCCAATGGGCAGCAACACCAAGCTCTGCTAATTGATGCATAGCTTGCGTTCTTATCTGCACTTCTACAACCTTTCTACCTTTACCATACACTACAGTATGGATAGATTGATAACCATTTGGTTTTGGATTAGCAATATAGTCGTCAAATTCTTTAGCAATATGCTCATAATGGGTATGGATAATACCTAAAGTGGCATAACACTCTTCTATGGTATCTACTACAACACGTACCGCTCTAATATCAAAGAGTTGATTGAACTTAAGATGCTTTTTTTGCATCTTTTTGTAAATACTATAAATATGC
>JAEWPL010000119.1 GCA_023460615.1 Pseudomonadota bacterium
CTCATGCAAGGTGAGAGTTTAAAAGTAGCTCATCAAAAAGCTGTGAATTATGCAGCATTTGTTTGCACTCAAAGTGGCGCAATGCCTGATATTCCAAGCTCTTACTTGTAAATTTATTTTAATTTTGTGAGATAAGTCCAAAGTAAAAATCGCAAATGTTAGCCTTGCAACAATAATTCAAGGCTATTTTCAGTATACTTTCACGAAAAAAATACGCTGGTTGTGATCATGTCATTTTTTAAAAGCATACTGATATTTATATTTGCATTTGTTTTTCTTTCAAGCAAAGCCTTTTGCCAAGAGTTAATCGTATGGGAAGATACTGGTAAAGGCATTGGTCTTAAAAGAGCTGCAGAGGACTTTACTAGTCTTACTGGTGTAAAAGTAAAGATTATTGAGTTTAGATATATCTATGCACTAGAGAGATTAAGGTTAGATGGTCCAGCTGGCACCGGTCCTGATTTATTATTATTACCTTCAGATTTACTAGGCTCTGCTGTAGCTCAAGGCATGATAAGTCCTGTTTATTACACTCCAAAAGAGCGCTCTATTTATCTTAATCAAGCACTAGAAGCTGCAAGCTATCGTTATGAAAACTACATGGTGCCAAAGTGCATTGAAACTATTGCTGTCTTCTACAATAAAAAGTATTTACCAAAACCACTTAGAACTTTACAAGCTTACTTTGACTTCTCTGTGGAATCTAAGAAATTAGATCAATATGGTTTAGTTGCAAAATTTGATGATCTCTATTATGCCTACCCAGTACTAAAAGCATATGGTTCTTACATCTTTGCTAGGACTAATGTTCCAAAAGGTGGTAACGAATTTTACTATAATATTCGCGACATTGGTTTAAATAACAAAGGCGCAGTGGAAGCAATTAACTTATTAAAAACTTTCTATGATGAAGATCTTTTCCCCTCAAGTATCGAAGGTCGTGGTTCTTTAAATTCTGTTAAAGATCTTTTTATCAAGCAAAAAGCCTGTGCCGCTATATTAGGTACTTGGGATTTAGCTGATGTATTAAAATCCGATCTTAAATTGGGAATTACTACCTTACCATTTTTACCAAATGGCTATAAAATGCGTCCATTTTTAGGTATTCGTGGGTATGTAATTTCGCGTTGGACTAATAAGTACGAGTTAGCTTTAAAATTTGCAAAATTTGCAACTCAAGACAAGTATGCAGTGGATAGATTTAATACTACCTACGAATTGCCTGCAACCACAGAAGCTTTAAATAAGGATGTTATTAGAAATAACGAATATGCTAAAGCATTTATTGTTGAAAGCTACAACGCACAGCAAATGCCTTCAGACCCTGCCACAAGAGAAGTTTGGATCCCTTATGCTGAGAAATTACATGAGATCTATTCAGGTCACATGCCAGTTGCCTTAGGTTTAAATGAGGCTGTTGAAGAAATTAAAAAGAACATCGAAAAACAAATGTCAGCTCCAAGGTTAGATTAAAACTAGTTGTAAACTTACTAATTTTGTGCAAAAGAAACGCAATATTTGTAGAATTTTAGACAATTACTAAAAAATGTTGATAAAATAGTTTTGTTCCTAATTTAAGGGGAACAGTTTTGTAGAGATTTGTTTTTTTTGGCATATGTAAAAAAGCCTTCATAAAGAAATAGGAAAATTTACATAAGGCAGTCCACATAAAATAACGATAATTAAGGACAGTATTATGGCTAAGCTTCAGTCACTTCAAGATCCGTTTTTAAATGCTTTACGTAAGGAGCATATTGTTGTATCAATTTATCTTGTAAATGGTATTAAGTTACAAGGTCAGATTGAGTCATTTGATCAGTTCGTTGTGTTGCTAAAGAACCAAGTAAGTCAGATGGTTTATAAGCATGCAATTTCTACTATTGTTCCAGCACGTGCTGTAACAATTCCAACAGAAGAAACTGAAGAGCAACAAGAAGTAACCCCTGCTGCCGCAGAATAATCAGTGAGTTTGAGATAATAAACTAATGCCATCATCAGAGTTTGAGTCTTTAGGCTCAACACTTTTAGTGCATGTTGAGTTACCTCAGCTACAATCACAAGAAGACTTAAAAGAGCTACAACTCCTAGCAGAATCTGGCGGAGGAGATGTGGCTTATTGTGTTTGCTGTAAACGCGAAACTCCCGATCCAAGTACATTTATAGGCTCTGGCAAAGTAGTAGAAGTCGCCGATGCAGTAAAAGCTTATGACGTACAAACTGTAATCTTCAACAACAAGTTAACCCCAGCTCAAGAGCGTAATCTAGAAAAAGCCTTTGGCGTAAGAGTAATGGATAGAGTAGCCCTTATTCTTACAATCTTTGCTCAAAGAGCTAGAACTTACGAAGGTAAACTTCAAGTTGAACTTGCACAATTACAGTATGAACAAGCAAGACTAGTACGTGGCTGGACTCACCTTGAAAGACAAAAAGGTGGTTTTGGTCTACGTGGTGGCCCTGGTGAAACTCAGATTGAGTTAGACAGACGTGCCTTACGTGAAAGAATAAGTGCCATCAAAAAAGATCTTGAGGTGGTAGCCTCTCGTCGAGAGCAAAATCGCAGTAAACGTAAAAAGAATGCAGTTCCAGTAGTGTCTTTTGTAGGTTATACCAACGCAGGAAAATCTACCTTATTTAATCTTTTAACTAAAGCAGATGTATATGCAGCAAATCAGTTGTTTGCAACATTAGATCCTACTTTGAGAACCATACAAATACCTGTCATAGGTAAAGCTGTGTTTGCAGATACTGTAGGTTTTATAAGACACTTACCTCACGATTTAGTCGCAGCTTTTAGAGGTACTTTAGAAGAGACTAGACAGGCTGATTTATTACTCCATATTGTAGATTGCTCTGATGAGCATAAAGAGGCTAATATCGAGGCTGTAAATGCCGTGTTAGAGCAAGTTGGTGCTCAAGATATTAAGACTTTAATTGTCTACAATAAAGCTGATTTAGTACCTGATTCTCCAAATGAAATTATTAGGGATGAAAACGGTAAAGCTATCCGCGTATATGTTAGCGCCTTAACATCTTTTGGAATTGATAATTTATTGCAAGCAGTAAGTGAATTATTGTCTGATAATTTATGTTCATTTACTGTTAAGATAGACGGTAAACATGGCAAATTAAGAAGTTTGCTTTATGCTAGCAAAGCTGTCGAAAAAGAATCCTATGCTGACGACGGTTCTTGCTTATTGCAAGTTAAGTTAACCGCTGTTGATGCTGCCATTATAGATAGTAAAACCCAAGGTCAATTGTCACAAACTTGTACTAGTGAAGATAAGCCTTGGATCCAAAGTACAGAATTTGATTTTAACAGTGTAGATTAGAAATATGGAAAATAATAAAGATCTTATGGGGTGGAATGCTCCTGGTCAAAATGATCCTCAAGATGACGGTAGACGTGATCAACCATCAGATCCTTGGGGTAGAACTACTCGTAAACAAGAAAGCGATCCTATTGGTGCTTTACTAAAGCTACTAAAGGATCTCTTTGGTGGTTCAAAAAATGGTAGTAAAAAGCAAGGCTCTAAAAAGGGAAGTAATACCATTACTCTTATTTTAGTTGCTTTGTTAGGTATCTACATTTATTCAGGCTTTTACACTGTAAAAGAAGCTGAAAAAGGTGTAGTGCTACGTTTTGGTAAGATGTATTCCGTTGAGGATTCAGGCTTGCGCTGGAAATTTACTGGTATTGATACTGTAAATGTAATCGATATTGAGCAAGTTCGTTCTATTCAGTCCTCAGGTACAATGCTTACAGAGGATGAGAACGTAGTTATTGTGGAAATGGATGTGCAATACCGTATTTCCGATCCTTTCAAGTACTTATATTCTGTAGTAAATCCTGATAACACATTACTTGAAGCAACCGATAGTGCTTTGCGCTATGTGGTAGGTCATACACTAATGGATGATATTCTAACTTCAGGTCGTGAAATGGTTCGTCAAAACACCCGTGAGTTATTAACCTCAATTATTGAACCATATAACACTGGTCTTACTATCGTAGATGTTAACTTCCTACCTGCAAGAGCTCCTGATCAAGTAAAAGAAGCTTTTGATGATGCTATTGCAGCTCAAGAAGACGAGCAAAGATACAAGAGAGAAGCTGAAGCTTATGCTAATGAAGTATTACCAAAAGCTGAAGGTCAAGTACAACGTATCAAGCAAGAAGCTGAAGGTTATAGATCACAAGTAGTTCTAAAAGCTAAAGGTGAGGTGGCAAGATTTGAAAAGGTTTTACCTGAGTATAATGCAGCTCCTGAAATTACTAGAACTCGTATCTATTTAGAGACTATGCAGGAAGTATTAGGTAAATCTCAAAAGATTATTTTGGATGTACCTAAGGGTAGCAATCCTGTTTTATATCTACCAGTACCTGAAAAAAGAGTTAAATCTAATGTAGGTTCAACCGTTGAATCAGGTAAAGTAGAAAACTATAAAAATGTAACTCCAGCTACTAACAACTATCAAGATAATGCAACAAGAAGTGACTCTTATCCACCATTATCAAGTAGTAACCAAAACAACTATGGCACTGTAACTAGGAGGGTAAGATAATGAATAAGAGCCTATTTAATCTTGCGTTAGTACTATTAGTAGTCATTGGTTTTGTGCTCTTTAATTGTACTTATATCGTATACGAAGGTTCACAAGGCATCGTTACTAGATTTGGTAAAGTGGTACGTGACAGTGACGGTAAGTTAAACATTGTAGAGCCAGGCTTACACTTTAAAGCTCCATTTATTGATAAAGTAAAAGCTTTAGATGTTCGTATTCAAACCATTAGCTCTTCAGCTGACAGATTTGTTACCTCTGAGAAAAAAGACGTTATCATCGATTCTTATGTAAAGTGGCAAATTCTAGATGGTGCAACTTATTATTTAACTACAGCAGGTGGTAATAAGATGCAAGCTGAGGAATTGCTTAGAAGAAGAATTAACAACTCACTACGTAGCCAAATTGGTCGTTTGACTATTCATGAGATCGTTTCAGGTCAAGATGGCTCAAAGATTGATAGTGAGGATAGTGGTTTTGATTCTGTAGCTGAAACCTCTGAGGCACTAAGCTCTGCAAGTAAAAGCAAGCGTGATCAAGTAATGCAAAATGCTTTACGTGATATTGGTGATTCAGCAAAAGCTTTAGGTATTAAGATTGTGGATGTGCGAATTAAGCAAATCAATCTACCACCTGAAGTTTCTAATTCTATTTATCAGCGTATGAGAGCAGAGCGTGATGCTGTAGCAAAATTACACCGTTCTCAAGGTAGAAAAGATGCTGAAGCTATCAAAGCTCAAGCTGATAGAGAGGTTGTAGTTAAGATTGCAGAAGCTGAGAGATTAGGTCGTACCATTAAAGGTGAAGGCGATGCTCAAGCTACTAAGATCTATGCAGATGCTTATAAACAAAATCCAAAATTGTTTGAGTTCTTGCGTTCAATGGATGCATACAAAAACTCCATGTCATCTGGTGATGATCTATTAGTGTTAGAGCCAAATACAGAATTTTTTAAATTCTTTAATAATGACAATGGCTCAAATAACCCATAATTCTGTATAATATCCGTTTGGTGAATTTTTTAAGCCTAATTCTCAAAGAGGAATTTGTAAATGCCTAATAATGTGATTGTGCTAGGAACACAATGGGGCGACGAAGGTAAAGGTAAAGTCGCTGATTTATTAACTTCAAAGGCTAATATTGTTGTACGTAGCCAGGGTGGTAACAATGCTGGTCACACCCTAGTGGTTGGCGACAAGAAAGTTGTAGTACGTTTAGTACCATCAGGAATTCTACACAAGGATTGCTTATGTTTAATAGGCTCTGGTGTAGTAGTAAATCCAGGTGCACTCTTTGAGGAAATTGAAGAATTAAATCGTGCTGGTGTTGAAAGTGTAGAGCAGCGCATCAAAGTATCAGGTGCTAGTGCTTTATTACTACCTATTCACCCAGCTATTGATCGTGGTGCTGAAAAACTACGTGGTAAGAATGCTATTGGTACAACAGGTCGTGGTATCGGTCCTTGCTATGAGGATAAGGTAGCACGTCGTGGTGTACGTGTAGGCGATCTATACGACATGGAAGACTTTAAGGTACGTCTAAAGAGCCTATTAGACTACAGAAACTTTATGCTTAAAAACTACTACAACGAGCCTGAGGTTTCTTACGAGTCAGTTTTAGAGTACATCATGTCAATTCGTGACCGTTTATTAGCTATGGTAGCTGATGTATCAGAGATTTTAGCTGAAGGTCGCAAGAACAATAAGAAGATCTTATTTGAAGGCGCACAAGGTACCTTCTTAGATATCGATTATGGTACTTACCCATATGTAACCTCCTCAAATACTGTAGCTGGTGGCTGTGTAACAGGCTCAGGTGCAGGTCCTTTAGATATTGATTATGTATTAGGTATTGCTAAAGTTTACACCACTCGTGTAGGTGGCGGTCCATACCCAACTGAGTTAAATGACGAAGTTGGTGAAGGTATCAGAAAGCGTGGTGCTGAGTTTGGTGCTGTAACTGGTCGTCCACGTCGTACTGGTTGGTATGATGCTGTAGCAATGCGCAGAGCAGTAACTATCAACTCTCTAACTGGTTTAGCTTTAATGAAGTTAGACGTATTAGATGGTATGGATGAGGTTAAGATCTGTACTGCTTATAAGATGAAAGACGGTCAGATTAAGCAGTTACCACCACTATCAGCTCACGAATATGAAGGTATTACTCCTGTATATGAGACTATGCCAGGTTGGAGTGAGTCAACCTTTGGTGTAACTAAGTGGGATGACTTACCACTAAATGCTAGAAACTATATCAAGCGTTTAGAGGAGTTATCAGGTGCTAAGGTTGCTATCCTATCAACTGGCCCTGAGCGCGATCAGACTATTTATTTAGACGATCCATTTGCTAACTAATAAGCAAATAAGATGGAATTAAAAAAGGAGCTTAAAGCTCCTTTTTTAATTGCGAGTAAAACTTTATTTATCTCTTTGTACAGCGTGATCAGCAAGATCGCAAAGTATCTGTACATACTCACTTGGCTTTAAGCATTTCAAACTCTCTTTAGCTTTAGTTGCAGCTACTGTTGCAAACTCATAAGCTTTTTCAATTGCATTACTTTTTTTAATGCAGTCAAGTACGATATCAAGTTTATTGTGCTCGATGGCGTCTTTAAGTAGAGCATGATCAATGCAAGGATCTCCTAGTGCATAAATTAAAGGAAGAGTAATTCTGCCATCAAAGAGATCTTCACCTACAGGTTTACCAAGTTTGTCTTTGTCTGAGGTGTAATCTAGAATGTCGTCGGCAACCTGGAAGGCAATACCTAATTGTTTACCATATTCTTTTAAAGCTGCAACTTCTTCATTAGTGCTATCAGTAAGAATTGCAACACCTGAGGTAGTAAGTTCAAATAAGGCACCTGTCTTACAGTAGATAGTCTCTAAGTAATCCTCAATAGTGATATCTATTTTGCCTTGATTTTCAAGTTGATTGATTTCACCACTTACTAAAGCGGATAAAGTGTTACTTACCTCTTTATATAATTGAGGCTTATCTACATCGTGTAAGCACATGAAACATTTAGTAAAAAGGTAATCACCAGCTAAAACTGCAGCATGGTTGCCATCAGTATTATTAAGAGTTTCTTTTCCACGTCTGCAATCAGCTTTATCGATGACATCGTCGTGAACTAGGGTTGCTGTATGCAAAAGCTCTGTAGCAGCTGCAAAATTTAAAGCTCTTTTATAAAAATCTTTTTTATTTAGAGCGTGGTAGGCTAAGATTGCAAGTTTAGGTCTTATTCTTTTGCCACCAGCCTTAACAACACGTAGGCACATGTCGTTAATGTTGCTCTCAAGATATGATCCAGTAAGTAAGCTTGATAAAATTTCTTCTACTTTTTCTAAATCTTGAGCTATGTTTTCTAATTGATTCTTCATGATTACTCTCTAAAGTGATACGTAATTGTAACATTTAAAGAGTGATTAATGATGAATTTAAGCCTTGAAATTAATATTAATAACATATAAAATCATTTCGCATTTTTTAAAGGGCATTTATTAATTTAGGAAATGCTACATACAGAAAAATAGTAAGTCTTTGAGAAAAGACTTGCAATTATGCTTTATTGTCTGTATAATAATGCCCTATTATCGCCATAAGTGGCAAAGTTTTAATTGATTGCGGGAGCAGAACTCCTGCATTTAACTGGAGTTTGAGCATGTACGCAGTTATTTTTTGCGGCGGCAAGCAGCACAAGGTTTCCGAGGGCGACGTGCTAAGCGTTGAACTACTCGATGCCCAAGCTGGCAGCGATATCGAACTAGATAAAGTTCTATTAGTTTCAGATGGTACCAATATCAAAGTTGGTGCTCCATACTTAGAGGGTGCTAAGGTTACTGCTAAGGTTTTAGGCGCACACGGTGGTGACAAGATTAAGATTGTTAAATTCCGTCGTCGTAAGCACAGCCAGAAAGTTACCGGTCACCGTCAGTGGTATACCGATTTACAAATTACTGGTATCAATCAGTAATTAAGGAGAGCGATTAAATGGCACACAAGAAAGCTGGTGGTTCCGTTCGTAACGGTCGTGATTCCCAGGCTCAACGTTTAGGCGTTAAAGCTTACGCTGGTGAGACTGTTTCTGCAGGTAGCATCATCGTTCGTCAACGTGGTACACACTTCCACGCAGGCGCAAACGTTGGCTTAGCAAAGGATGATTCATTATTTGCTAAGGCTGATGGTAAGGTTGCATTCGTAACTCGTGGTTCAAAGAACCGCAAGTTCGTTGAGATTGTAACTGCTGCACAGTAATTCTTTTTAAGAATTTCATAAGAGGCTCGCATAAGCGGGCCTTTTTAGTCTGTAATAACATTTTTTATGGCACATACCTTTGCTGCCATCTTTTAATCTGGAGGATCTTAAGGTGAAGTTTGTTGATGAAGCCGTAATCCGCGTAGAAGCCGGAGATGGCGGCAATGGTATTGTTAGCTTCCGTCGTGAAAAATATGTTCCACGTGGTGGCCCTGATGGTGGCGACGGTGGTGACGGCGGTAATGTATATGTAAAAGCAGATACTAACCTAAATACCCTAGTAGATTATCGTTTTACTAAGTTCCATAAAGCTGAGCGCGGTGAGAATGGTGGTTCTGCCGATTGTACTGGTGCTCGTGGTGAGGATAAAGTTTTATTACTACCTGTTGGTACAAGAATTACTGATGTAGCAACTGGTGAGGTTATTGGCGATTTAAGACATGAGGGTGACGTATTATGCGTTGCTCGTGGTGGTCGCCATGGCTTTGGTAATACTCACTTTAAATCTGCTACTAACCAAGCCCCAAGACAAAAGACTAATGGTACCAAAGGTGAAAGACGTCAGTTAAAGCTTGAAATGCTTTTAGTATCTGATGTTGGCTTAGTAGGTTTACCAAATGCAGGTAAGTCTACCTTTGTAAGAGCAGTATCTGCTGCTAAACCAAAGGTTGCAGATTACCCATTTACAACCTTAGTTCCATCTTTAGGTGTAGTTAAGACCTCACAGGGCAGATCATTTGTGATTGAGGATATTCCAGGTCTAATCGAAGGCGCTTCAGAAGGTGCCGGTTTAGGTCATAGATTCTTAAAGCACTTAGAGCGTTGTCGTGTACTTGTACATCTTGTGGATGTTCATCCTATCGATGAAAGTGATCCTGTTGATAATGTAAATATTATCGAAAACGAGATTAAGCAATATGCTCACGAGCTATATAACAAGCCTCGTTGGTTAGTTGCTAATAAGGTAGATCTTGGAACTGAGGAAGAAGCAAAAGAAACTCTTTTGAAAATCATCGCATCTATGGAAGTAAAGCCAGAGCGTACCTTCATTATCTCAGGTTTAAATAAGACTGGTGTAAATGAGCTTATCTTTGCACTTCAAGACTTAGTAGATGAAGTTAAACAACAAGAACTTCAACAAGATATTAAGCCTAAAGCTGAAGACTTCGTATGGACTGAACCTGAGGTTATCACTCGTGATGACGACGAGGATGACTTTGATGAAGACGAAGGTCCTGAGTTTATTTACAGAGGTTAGTTTAGTTGTGGCAGATATTCAAATCATTGTAGCTTTATCTGACAATTTTGTAATAGGTTCAAAAGGTCAGATCCCATGGCACTTGTCAGAGGATTTAAAGCACTTTAAAGCAATTACTACAGGTCACCCTGTAGTAATGGGTAGAAGAACTTTTGAATCTATTGGTAGAGTATTACCTAATAGACTTAACATCATGGTAAGCAGTACTTTTGATAAGGAAGTAGAAGGCTTAGTAGTAGTTAAGTCTTTAGACGATGCTATCAAACTTGTTGGAGATAAAACTCTAATGGTAATTGGTGGCGCTCGTATGTATCAAGAAGCTTTACCTAAAGCTTCTACCTTACATTTAACAAGAATTAAAGCTACTGTAGAGGGTGACACTAAGTTCCCAGACTTTACAACCTATCCTTTTGAATTAAAGGATTCAGAAAAATTCCATTCTGATGCTTGTAACTTTGATTACGAGTTCCAAACTTGGATTAGAAAATAGCTTTTCAAAATAAAGATTGTCGCAAGATGATCTTTATTTTTACTAGTTTACATTTGTGATCTTAACTTCTACCTTCAGATCTTTTACCGTCAAAGGTTTTAAAAACATTACCATATACCATGGCAAATAAGTAATTTTACCTTTGGTTTCTAGATTAGCTTGGCAGAAAACATAACCTTTCTTTAAGTTCCAATCTTTTACCTCTAAGGCATGATCTAAGGCTGCGTGAGCTTTATAAGTTTTTCCTGATTTGATTTCTATAGGTAATACGCAGCTTCCTTGTTGTAGTACAAAATCAAGTTCACCTACCGAGCGTTTGTTTAAATATCTTAAAGCAAAGCCTTGAGCAACAAATTCTTTTGCAAAGACATTCTCTAAGATACTTCCCATATTTACAGATAAGTCTCCTTGCAGAATATCAAATTGAACATTCTCAAGACTCATAGCACACAAAAGACCACAATCTGACAAAAATAATTTAAACAGTCTACTTTGCTCGTTGATTTTTAGAGGAAATTTAGGCTCTGTAAGGTTGTAACAGCATAGCGCTACACCTGCGTCTTTAAGCCACATGAAAGCATCGTCATAGTCGCGAAGTCTTGCTGTATTGCTAATACTAGAGAGTTTAAATCTGCGGTTTTTCTCATCTAATTGAGCAGGAATTTGCTCAAAAATATTGGTGACTTTTACTTTATTGTCTACAGTGTATTTAGTGATATCTTGTCGGTACTGCGCTAAGATGTCTTTTTGTTTCTCTATAACTAATCCAATATCGTGAGTATCAACAAAGATCTTAACCACTTCAGGCATACCACCTACTACGATGTAGTATCTAAAGAGATCTGACATAGTTTGGTGAATAGAAGGTGTGACTTTGGTGCTTGTTTCAAAGCATTGTTTTAGATAATCAAGAGTCTTTTGGGTAATTGAGTTTGCAGTGCAAAACTCCTCAAAATCCATAGGATACATTTGCAAAATTTGCTCAAAACCTACAGGATAGGATGGTACTACTTTGTAGTTAACACCAAGTAGAGAGCCTGATTCAATATAATCAAATCGTCCGTCCTCTACTAAAAACTTGATGGCAGTTCATGCATTTGGACATTCTTGAATTTCATCTAGAAAGATTAAAGATTTCTTAGGTACTAGCTTAGTGTGTAAAAAAGCAGACAAGTTTGCAATGATGGTATTTGCATCTAAATCTCCATCAAAAATTTGTGAGGCTTTTGGACTTGTTAAAAAGTTGATTTCGTAAAAGTTCTCATAATACTGTTTAGCAAATTGCCTTACAAGATAGGTCTTTCCGATTTGTCTAGCACCAGTAATGAGTAGAGCTTTTTTATGAGGATTTGCTTTCCATTTTACCAGTGTTTCTAAAGCTTTTCTTTGCATAGTAAGACCTTTTTTAAACAAAATTCACGTTATGCAATAGTAATATAGGTCAAATATTCACGTTTTGCAAAAGAAATTTTATCTTGATATTCACGTTTTGTAATACTAATTATTGGGAAATTTTCACGTTATACAAAGTTTTTCTTTTCTGAAAATTGCAGATGGCAATTGTATTTATTTGATTGAAAGGAGTGAAAGGGCAACAAAAGTTGCCCTTGTATATGTGTTTTATGCTGGTGTCCAGCCAAATACTAATAGGTAAACACCAAAACCTACAATAAAGCCAAATGGAATATGCCAACCATAACGAAGCCAGTTAACAAAGCTTCTAGCTTTATGGAACATATCGCAAATAGCCACACCTGCTGATGATCCAAACCAGATCATAGAGCCACCAAAGCCTACAGCATAGGAGATTAAAGCCCAATCGTAACCACCCTTTAAGAGGCATAATTGAGTAAGTGGGATGTTGTTAAATACAGAGGAGACAAAGCCTATAACCATGGTTGATAGTACTGAGGCATCAGGTACTGACTCAATTGGAACTAATTGAGCGCAGAACACTAAGGTTACTAAGAATACAGTACTGTTGATAGAGGTTAGTGCTGCTTTGAAATTGATTTTAGTAAATAGTCTACCAAGTAAAATAGCAATCCAAATACCTAAAGCAGGGAACTCATAGAGGTAATTAAAGGTAATAGCACCTACCAAAATCATGGCTAC
>JAEWPL010000120.1 GCA_023460615.1 Pseudomonadota bacterium
TTTGTAAGGTATCAGGGGTAAAACTGCATTTTGTAAAGTCTACAGTCTCTTGTAGTAACTCTAGAACTTCACTATCTGTAAAGCCTGCTAACTCATTTAGGATAGGCTCTTGGGAGATTTTACTTGAAACAAAGCCTGAGATCATAGTATCCATAGTAATAGGTAAGATACCTGTGATAAAGACTCTTTCAATAATTCCTAATTGATTATAGCGACGAATATTTGAATAGAAGGCTCCAATTTCACTTTGCTTGTTAACAAGTTCTATAAAAGCTTTCTTATCTCTACTTAAAATATCATTTGTAAAGTTGTCATATTCATCAATGATAAACATGAGTTTAAAAGGCTGCTTCAACCTTGCATTAAAAGAGGATAAGAAGTTTGAAAGTACAACAGCACCACTATAAAATTGTTCAATATTATCTTGATAATAATCATGAACAGTAGCAGTTAAATCCTCTTCCTCTTGCAAAGAGAGTTTTTTAAATTTTGAAGGAATTAAACTTGGATAGCTTTTGTAAAAATTAACTACACCGTCAATTACTTTTTGTCTGAATTCTTCTAGAATTTGAGCTGATGGCTTACTTGAATCAACTCCACTAAACTCAAACCTTACTACTCCGTAAGCACTCTTATTAGGTGTGGTATTTTCATGGATGAAGGTTCCTTCAAAAAGCTTATCAAATAAGCCTTTTTGAGAGATATCGTAATAGTAATATAAAATCTCTGTAAATAGAGTTTTACCAAATCTGCGTGGTCTTAAAAATAAAGAGACATAGGACTCTAAGCTCTCGTAAGCTTTGATAAACTTTGTTTTATCAATATATACAAGATCTCTTTCTCTTATCAATTTAAAATCAGACAATGAATTTGGTATTTTCTTTAACATCTCTATCACCAAAAAATAAGTTTTCTTTTCTAGTATAAATCATCAAAGCAATGATTAAAAATACTTAAAGTGTAAATTTAGATAAGGTTAATATTGATGATACAGGCACTTTGGGCACCTGTATCTAAAGGTAGGATTAGTCTTTCTCGTGCTCTTTGATGTAAGCTAGTATTGGAGGTAATAAGTCATCCTCAATATGACTTATCTTTTGTCTTAGCACATAAGCATTGTCATCTTTTAAATATAAAAGATTGTCTTCAAACTCCATCAGAATTGGTAAAGAATTCTCAACACTTACACATAAAGGCTTAATGATTTTCAAAAAGGCTTTTGGATTTACTACTTTGTCAGAGTTGATATCTGGTGCGATTTTCTCTAAAAGATCGATAAGCTTTTGAGCACTATCTAAGACCTTTTTAATCTCATCATCGATATTCTCACTGTCTTTCTTTTCTTTAAGCTCATCGTCAAACTTAACGATAGCCTCATCAATTTCTTTCTTTTTTGAAGATGCGTCCATAGGGTACCTATAAAACAATATTCATAGTGTCGGTGTTTTTAGTCTTTCTCTTAGTGTTAGCTGGAACTTTCTTGTCCTTAGCTTTCCAATGAGTAGTTGGAATAAAGGTATTAGGATCATTTTCAAGTGCGACACTTAAAACCTCCTCAATACGACTTACAAACTTAAGAGTCATTTTCTCTGAAACAATTTTTGGAATATCCCAAAGATCTTTTTCATTCTCCTTTGGAATTAAAACTGTTTTAATGCCACCACGTAAAGCGGCTAATAACTTCTCTTTTAAGCCACCGATTGGTAAAACATCACCACGTAAAGTAATTTCACCGGTCATAGCGACATCAGATCTTACTCTGTTACCGGTTAATGCTGATACTATGGCTGTTACCATACCAACACCTGCTGATGGACCATCCTTAGGAACAGCACCTTCAGGTACGTGCACATGTAAATCGGAGGTTTCAAAAAAGTCCTGATTTAAATGTAGAGACTGAGAAAGCGTTCTTACCACACTAATTGCAATGGTAATAGATTCTTTCATCACATCACCTAATTTACCTGTAACCTGATGTTTACCTTTACCAATATTAGCTACAGCTTCTAACTGTAGGATATCACCACCTAAGGTAGACCAAGACAGACCATTTACAATGCCCACCTTGTTATCGTTTAGCTTTGAGGTAAAGTCATAACGATTTGGGCCTAGCATAGCTTGAATATCGCTAATTTCAATATGCTTTGGTGTAAGCTTCTTGGCCTTTGGATTTTTAATCATGAAGTCTTTTACGGTCTTGCGAATGATCTCAATTAAGATACGCTCTAACTCACGGACACCAGCCTCATGAGTGTAGTAACGAATTAAATGTAACAACACTTCATCAGAGATTAAAATTTCCTTATTAGATACATTTGCAAGTCTTAATTGCTTTGGAAATAAATGCTCTCTTGCAATATGTAATTTCTCATCCTCTGTATAAGATGACAAATCAATAATTTCCATACGATCTAATAGTGGACCTGGGATATTGTAGGAATTAGCTGTAGTTACGAACATCACATTAGATAAATCGTACTCAATTTCTACGTAGTTATCCTCAAAGGTTGAATTCTGCTCAGGATCAAGAACCTCAAGTAATGCACTTGAAGGATCACCTTGATTTGAGCTTACAACCTTATCAATCTCATCTAATAAGAATAATGGGTTATTAACCCCAACCTTAGCCATATTAGCAATAATACGACCAGGTAAAGCGCCTATATAGGTACGACGATGACCACGAATTTCAGCCTCATCATGCATACCACCTAGTGCTAAACGCACAAACTTTCTGCCTGTTGCATTAGCAATAGACTTACCTAAAGAGGTCTTACCAATACCAGGAGGTCCCATTAGGCAGATAATAGGTCCGTGTAATTTGTCAGTTCTTGATTGAATTGCTAAATACTCTAAGATCTTGTCTTTAACTTTAGATAAACCATAGTGCTCTTTATCTAAAGTCTCTTTAGCCTTTTTAAGATCATAGTTTACAGTTGAACTTACTTCCCAAGGTAATGACAATAAGGTATCGATATAGTTTCTAACAACTGAATACTCAGAGGAGTTAATACTCATGGAGTTTAGTTTACGAATTTCTCTATCGATTCTCTCATGTACATAATTTGGTGCTTTAAGCTCTTGATTGCGAGTCTTAAATTGCTCAATGTCATCATCTTCAGTGACATTCACACCAAGCTCTTTTTTAATAGCTTTAAGCTGCTCTGCTAAGAAATACTCTTTTTGGTTCTTTTCCATAGATTTTTTAGCTAAATCTAGGATATGACCTTCAAGTTCAGAGCGATAAGAATAACCATTTAAAGCACTGATAATAATACGACCACGCTCAACTGGATTGGTGGAAGATAACAGCATCAAGCGAGTTTGAAAATCTAACTTCAACACTTGGGTTAGCATATCAGTAAGCTTTGATAAGGAAGTCTCCTCAAGTATGGTTTTAATTAGATGCTTAGGCACAGACTCTTCAATTAGAGCACGAGCTGTTTTATCAGAGCTATCAATTGCATACTGCAAGCTTGATTTAATCACGCTTTGAGTATCAGCTATATCTTTAGGTTCACACTCTTCTTCAGGTAAAACTTGTACTCTTGCCTGTCTAAAAGCAACCTTCTCATCATCGATGATCTCAATTAGCTTAATTCTTGAAAAGCCAGAGAAAAGACATTGACTTGTATGCTCATCTTTATGAGTAAGATTGATTAAATTACAAATCACACCTGTTTTGTGTAATTCATTAAAACCAGGTACTTCATCTTGCTCATTTAACTGGCAGAATACTGCTAAATGTTTTTGGTCTTGGGCATTAGCATAATCTAAAGCTGCAATAGAGCTTTTTCTAGCTGCAGTGATCTGAAGCTTAGAATTTGGTGTAATAATTAAAGCTCTTAAGGTGATTAAAGGTAAGATTATTTGACCATCACCACTTTTAGGGGTACGACGTTTTGAACTTGTAGTTCTTTTAGTAGTGGTTGAGCTTTTGGATGTTTTTTTTATTTCTTTACTATTTTCTGACATATTAATTTTATAAATTTACTTAAATACTTACCTATTATATGGTGATTTTAAGAGCAATATTCAAGGCAGAAGATAAAAAATTGATTTGTAGGATTTTTAGTACAAAAACAACAAAGGCCGCTCACTTTTAATGACGGCCTCAGAAACTCCTTCTACACATGGCAGACGAGATACTACATATTATATAGCAAGGTAAATTATTTACAATCTATTTTATTCTTGTACTTTTCAATCTAACCTTTTGAAAAGGTGACCTTTTTCTCAAGTTTATTTAAAATTAGTCGATATAATAATTACCTAAAATCAATAAGTTAAGATTACACAAAGCTTCCCTCATTAAAGGTAAAACTTGGTAAGGACTCCTTTATTGACTATAAAGCTAAATAATCAAAGTGTTAATTTTCATAATTTAAGGATCCTAAATGACCACTGACAATATAGGCGAGCAATTATATAAACTGTGTGAAAAGATGTTTCCTATTTGCAGAAGCATTACGGGCAATGGTGTAAGACAAACACTTGAGATCTTAAAAGAGGTAGTACCTGATATAACAGTGCATGAAGTTCCATCAGGCACTCAAGTTTTTGATTGGACAGTGCCTAAAGAGTGGAACATCAAGGATGCTTGGATTAAAGATGAGAAAGGTAATAAAATCCTTGATTTTAATAAGTGCAATTTAAGTGTTTTAGGCTATTCATTACCACTTGATAAGTATTTGTCAAAAGATGAATTGTTGCAACTTATATACACACAGCCTTCTCAAAAAGATGTCATTCCTTATGTAACATCCTACTATAAAGAGCGTAGTGGCTTTTGCATGAGCCAAATTCAAAAAGATCAAATTCAAAATTCAGAAGATCAAAAATATCACGCCTTTATTGACTCAACATTAGAAAATGGAAGCTTAACTTATGGTGAACTTATCCTTAAAGGTCAGAGCAAAAAAGAAATTTTAATCTCCACCTACATCTGTCATCCTTCCATGGCTAATAATGAGTTATCAGGTCCATCTGTATCAGTTCATTTAGCTAAGTACTTACAATCTCTTCCTAATAGACATTACACTTATCGCTTTGTATATATTCCTGAAACTATAGGCTCAATAACTTACTTAAGTCAAAAAGATCACTTAAAAATAATGAAGCAAAATACCATCGCAGGCTTTAATTTTAGCTGTATTGGTGATGATAGAGCCTACACTTATGTTGAAACAAGATACGGTAATACATTATCTGATAAAGTAGCTCAAAATGTGCTTAAATTTATTGACCCAAACTATCAACATCGTTCTTATCACTACCGTGGCTCAGATGAGCGTCAATACAATGCTCCAGGCATTGATTTACCTGTAGCTTGTTTATGTCGATCAAAATTTGGAGAGTACCCTGAGTACCATACTAATAAAGACGATTTAACTTTAATCTCTCCAAAAGGATTAGAGGGTGGCTTTGAAATGGTATTACAGTGCATTCAAGCACTTGAAGCCAACTTTAAATATCAGGTTACCTGTTTAGGTGAACCTCAACTTGGTAAAAGAGGTTTATATCCAACTTTAAGCCAAAAAGGAAGCTATGATGGTATTCTTGCTATGAGAGATTTAATTGCCTACGCAGATGGCACTAATGATCTCATTGATATTAGTAATCTCATCAATGTTCCTGTAAAGACTCTAATACCAATTGCTAAAAAGCTTACCGATGTTCAGTTATTAAAGCTTGTTGAAGAGTAAAGCATATGACTTACAAATTTGTTGAAGATTTTATTCATGAATTAAGTGACTTAGGACTCCAAAAAGGTGATGTACTTGTAATTCATTCTGATTTATTAGCTTTTATTGTGACTGCTTGTAAAGAAGAAAATTTAAGCTTAAAAGACATCAAATCAGCTCAAAAAAAATTATTAACGCAATTTGTGCTACAACTTGAGGATTTAGTAGGTACTGAAGGTACGATTGCAATTCCTGTCTTTAATTGGGATTTCTGTAAAGGTGTAGGCTTTAATATCAAGACTACGCCATCTCAAGTTGGAGCTTTTGGCAATTGGATCCGCGCTAACAGAAATGAGTTTAGACGTACAGCTCATCCTATATACTCCTTTATGGTATGGGGAAAATTGTCTGAGCAAATGCTAAAACTTACTAATACAGAATCATTTGGTGATGACTCACCTTTTGCCATACTGCATAAGGAGCATGGTAAGTATTTGGGGATAAACGTAACTTTGCCCCATAGCTTTAGCTTTGTTCATTATGTAGGTTGCTGCCTAAAAGTACCTTACCGCTACTTAAAAGAGTTTAAAGCTCCATATACAGATCTTTATGGAAATACAGAGGATAAGATCTATTCAATGTATGTAAGAGATCTTTCACTAAATTATGAGCTACTTGTAAAGGATGACTTCTATGAAAAATGTGGTGCACTAAAACAACTTAAGTGGAAGTATCAGCGCATCTTAGTTATGGATTTAGATAAGAGTTATAAAGCAACTAGCGACGATTTACTACATAATCAAGGTCGTAATATTGTTACCTTTGATAATTACACTGTCGATTTTTCAAAAGGTAAGACTCATGAGGATCATTTTTTAGTTAGGTAAGAGGCTTAGTGTAAACTGTTTATTTTGAGGCAAAAGCCACATAGCAAGCTATGGAGCTTTTGCCTCAGCTCTTTAACCTATATTTTTTTTACAGCTATAGGTGTTTACAACTAAAAACTCTGACTGTAATAAAAATTTTAGAAGGAACTACTCCATCCTATCGCCACCAGTCATATTTAAATTAACACCATTTATATACGAAGACTTTTCAGACAATAAGAATTCAATACAGGAAACAACTTCCTCTACACTAGCATTACGTTTCATGGTTGAATTCATAGCATTCATTTCAATAAGCTTACTATCAAGATTATCAAGAAGCTTTGACTCAAACATATTAGGTGACACAGCATTTATTGTTATACCTTTGCCTGAGTATTCACTTGCACTAGCTTTAAGTAGTCCTAATAAAGCGTATTTTGCAATTACGTAGTTTGACATAAATTTAGGAGGTACACCTAAAGTATATGCTGTTAGCATTAAAACTACTTTACCAAATTTAGCCTTCGCCATTGCAGGAAGAAAAGTTTTAAAGATTTGAGCAATAGAGTTTACCTGAAGATTAAGCTCATGACTTACTAGATCCCAATTGAAATCTTTAAGTCTCATATATTGAAATTTAGAAGCAGCTAGATGCAAAATGTGAGTTGGTACAACATCAAATGATTGAATATAGCTTATCCATGATGATAATTGATTAGCATCTGTTAAATCGCATTGAGTAAGCTCTAACTTAATGTGTTTTAGTTCTTGAGATAACTTTAGTAATTTGTCTTTATTACTAAAGTACTGACAAAAAGCTATACTTTGCTCAGTATCTGTAAATTTTTGATCTTCTCTTTTTAAGCATTCAATTGCAAGCTCTGAGGATGCACCTGTAATCACATAAATCTTTTGCATTATTCAACTACTCCAACACTAAGAGAAGCTCTAGATACTTTTTCATTATGCTGATTTAAAATATGAGCTTTTATCTTAATGCGATGAAATCTCTCATCCATTTCAGATATTTTACCTATAATCGTTAATGTATCACCGATGTACACAGGCTTAGGCCATTGAACATCACATTCATGAAAAAGACATCTTTGACCTGGTAGATATACACCTACAAGGGTTGAGTAAAAGGATGCTGTAAGCATTCCATATACTATTTTATCCTGATACCCCATCCTAACTGCGTAATTAGAGTCAAGATGCATAGGGTTGATATCACCTGTAAGTTTTGTAAACGTGTCTTGTAGTTCTTGGTTAACTGTTACAGAAAAACTTTCAGTCAAGCCTATTGAAAGCTCACTCCAAGAGTAGTTTTTACATTCCATAAAACTTTAACTTAGCTTCTTTTCAATAAGTGAAATAAACTCACCGACATTCTTTGTACTAATTACTTCCTCAGTCGTAAAAGAAACATTGAATTTTGCTTCAATGTCATTGATAAGATTAATGTGAGACAAAGAATCCCAATCCTCAACATCATTTGAGGTCATTTTATCAAACAGCACAATAGAATCGTCATCAAAGACATCTCTAAAAATCTCTTGTAGTTTTTGTACCACTTCATCTCTAGTCATAATTTATTCCTTTGTAATAAAAAAATCTGGTGTAATTGATAAATTAGTTAATGAGTACTCTTTTACTAATTCCTCATTTACTTTATTTGAAGATTCAAGTTCAAAACCTAAACTCTCGTAAAAGTTTTCAACCATCTTATTCTTTTTAGTTTGCAGATACTCTCCTATTACTGTTGTGCAATTATGATCTTTTGCGATAGATAATATCTTTGCAAACATCATGTTCTCAACAGTTCTTTTTAGTACTCTACAACTCATAACCCAGGTGTCGATAAAACAAGTATCACCTTTTAATTTTAAGATGACACAGGATATGATGCCATAGTTACTGAAACTATCGCTTAATTTAGCATATAAGCATACTGTGTTTTTATCAGTTATAAAGTTGTGAATATCAGCTTCTGTATATCTTATGGTTCTTAAATTAAATTGATTTGACTTATTTATAAGCTGAGCAAATCTTGAAACTTCAGAGTCTGTAGTTTGATACACCCCCCCCTTCATTTCTAGAGCTTGAAGATACTCAGTATAATTTACAAACTTCTCCTGCATTGCCATGCGCTCTTTGTTCTCTAGATAAGATTGAGAGCGAACTAAATCTTCTTTGGTAATTTGTAACCACTCAAATGGGTGCTCTTTTTCCATTTGTAAGACATATAATGCAGGATCATTTGGAACCTCAATTACTCTAACTTCAGGTAAGTACTGTTTTACAATTTCTCTCTCAGCAGGATTATCATCAAAGAAAACTAAACTATCGGTTCCAATATTTAATTGTTGAGATATTGCTTTTAAGTTTTCTGCTTTATTCTCCCAATTTGCAACAAAACATGAAATATCATCTAATTTTAAAATCATGTTTTCATTTTTCAAAAACGGCTCTTTTGCAATATCCAGCTCATTCTTACTGCATACTGACAAAATGACACCTCGTCGCTTAAGATTTAAGCAATAACTTTGAAATTCTCTAAAGGCTTCACCTACTGCATTATTAGGATCAATTTGAATACCATCAAAGCCTACGTCTCCAACTACGCCACCCCAAAGGGTATTATCTAAATCAAGCACCAAACACTTTTTGGTATTACCATTTAAAGCCTTAATTTCTTGAACGAATAAATCTACAAATTCAGGCATGAACTCCAAACTTACCGGTGCTTTATTTAAATAGTAAGCTGAATAGTTAAACCAATTATATTTACCAATATTATTAGAT
>JAEWPL010000121.1 GCA_023460615.1 Pseudomonadota bacterium
TACTATCAGCTGAAATGCTAGCTGTAACTGGTAAAGATCCTTCAGAGCACTACAATCAATTAGTTGAGAAGTATGGTCGTCCATACTATGATCGTGTAGATGCTCCTGCAAATCCTGCTCAAAAGGCTGCTCTAAAGAAATTGTCTCCAAACGATGTTGAGGCAAGTGAGCTTGCAGGCGAGAAGATCATTGATAAGCTAACCTGTGCTCCTGGCAATGGTGCTGCTATCGGTGGTTTAAAGGTTGTAACACAGAATGGTTGGTTTGCAGCTCGCCCATCTGGAACTGAAAATGTATACAAGATTTACATGGAAAGCTTCAAGGGTGAGGAACACTTAAAGCAAATCGAAGTTCAAGCTCAGGAAATTGTTAACGCAGCTTTAAAGAAAGCCGGTGTTTAACTTACAAGCTTAAGCCTTAACAAATACCTCCACTTTGGAGGTATTTGTTTATGGGAACAGTGATTTTATAAAATCTCAGTTATAAAAAGCTATGCTCACAGAATAAACAAAGGAGAATGCATTGATTTGTCCAAGATGTAAAAGTAAAAATATTGCTAAAAATCTTTATGGCAATTTAGGCTTTGATAAAAAAATTAAAGTCTCAAAAAACGTGTGTAAACACCATGCTTGCCAAAATTGTGAAAGCATCGCTAAACCAAAGTACTACTGCTATGACTGTAAGTGTGGTTTTAGGACTGCTCCTGTCTTAGTGTCTAACCATTGCGTGGAAGCTTTTAGTAAGATTGTCACCGGCATTCATTACATGATTACAGTGGACATAATTCCTCAGACAAGAGTTAGCTTTGAAAAAATTAACGGACAATACCTGTTGTATAGAGGCTTTGATGTTCAAGACAGAGAGTATTTTCAGGAGAGGCAAGATGATGAGCTTCTTTTGAATATAACCGCTAAAGAGTGGAAAAATCTTCTTTACGAATTGTTCACTAAATTGAGTGTTCAGGATTGGAAAACTCAATATGAATTTACTGATAATAGGTTAAGACCTTTTGATTTCCTTGGTTCACGCGTACAGTGGTTGCTTGAAATCAATCTTAGTGATGGCAGAACCTTAAAATATGATGGAGATGAACGTAGCACACCTCTTTTTGCAAAGCTTGATAGAGTGTTTGGAACTTATTTTAGTAGGTTTCCAATCTTGATTGATAGTTAGTAAGCAAAACTAGGAAGGCAATTGAATAGCACAAAAATTTAAGTTGAATTTTTTGCAACTTTTTTAAACTTACACAGTCTAACAAGATGTTTGTAAGTTTGAAAATAATGAGCTAGCTCACAATAAGAAAATACTATTTATTTGTAGATTAGCTAAGAATAAGCTACAATTTCAAACATTAACAAAACGACAAAACAAAAGGATTTATCAAAAAAATGAATAATAAGTTGTTATTGGCTCTTGGAATAATTGGCACAGTTTCATTATCTGGTTGTACTGTTCTAGAGAACATGTTTAAAACAGATTCAATTAGCAATACTAATGTAGAATACATAGGCAAAGCTTCAGAATCACTAGATATTGCAGTTGAGGACTTAGAGCTTTTAGAGAACACTGTAATTCCAAGCATGTCTGGTACTACATACCAGTTAAAGGACAAGGATAACAACACTTATAAGTGTACTATTGCTAATTCTTTATTCGGTGCTGATAAGCCAGCTATCTGTAAGAAGAAGGTTGGCAATAAGTGGGAAAAATACGGCGACCAGCACGAGAATGATGAAGAGAATAACGATTCATGGTTTACCTTCACCTTCGGTGGTGGCGAGGATGAGTATGGCAAGAACCCATACCAAAAAGAGCAAGATAGACTTTCAGGTAAGTCAACTCGTTCAACAAGAACTAGCAAGAACGCAGGTACCCCTCAAGTTATTGCTAACAACGTAGTTGCAAATGAGGTTGTTCCATCAAGAGCTGCTGCTGACAAGCCTACTATCGTATTCACTCCTGAGGACGATAAGGTATCTTTCAGAACCAATCCTACAAAGACCTACAATGGTCGTTTCAAGGTTCGTGATGAGCAAGGTCATTCATATGAGTGCCACTTTGCTAACGTAGGTCAGATTGTTTCTGATACTATCTCAGTATGTACTAAGTTGTACTAATTAAAAGTTTTCAGTTTTCATGATAGCCTCAACTTCACAGTTGGGGCTTTTTTGTTTTTAAAACCTATCTTTAACCTAAATAAATTCCTTTCCTAAAGCGTTTTGAGGTGTAAAAAAACGCTGATTTCTCATATAATTTACTTTGAACTCAAAGTAATAGAATTTAAATATAGGAGTCATACGTGGCTAAATTTACCTTAGACAATTTACCTATCGTTAAAAGTAAATATAAAGTAATTGCCTTAGATCTTGATGATACATTATTAAGAAGCGACAAGAGTATCAGTCAAAACACTATTGAAACCCTACAAAAAGCTCAACAACAAGGTTTTTCTATTGCCATTGCAACAGGTCGTCATCCAAAAAGTGCTGTAAAGTTCATGAAGCAGTTAGGATGTTTAAATGATCATTCCTATGCAGTGTGCTTAAATGGCGCAGGTGTAGTGCGTTTATCTGACTATGTAAAATACGATCACCACATAGGTTTTCCTCTTGTTTATAAAGAGACTTTTACAGGTGATAGAGTTAAGCAAATTACCGCCTTTGCTCACGAGCATGGTTGCAAAGTACATGGTTATTCTGTAACTGAAGGTTTGGTAATTGAAGATCACAATCCACACACTCAACGTGAAATTGATAATGGTTTTGTAGGTTTTAAAGCTATCGACTTTACCAAAGTGCCTGACAGTGAGGAGTTTTTTAAACTCTTAATTGTAGGAGAGAAAGAAACTTTAGATACGGTAAGAGCTACTTTACCAGAGGAGTTTACCTCCTTCTTTAGCGTGGTAAGATCTGAAGCTCACTACCTAGAATTTATTCCAAATCACGCAACAAAAGGTACAGCCTTAGAGCACTTGTGCCAAGCTTTAGGCTACACTAAGGACAATGCTATTGCCTTTGGTGATGCTGAAAACGATTTAGCCATGATTAAGACTGCAGGTCTTGGTGTAGCAATGCAAAACGGCTTTGAGATAGTGAAAGAAGCAGCTGATGTGGTTACCTTATCAAATGATGAGGATGGCGTAGCTTATTTAGTTAAGAAGTTTTTAGACTAGTATGTTCAAGATTTCAATTTTTAAACATGAGGACGAAGCTGATAAGCTTCGTTCTCAATATCACGGTAAGGACAGCTTACCGATTAAGGTGTCCATTAAAGTAGCTTTAAGAATGCTTAAACTTTATTGGACAGATAAAGACAGTATTTCATCTTGGATCTTACTTTCCATCATTGTGTTTTTAACCTCTGGCGC